>JAAAOU010000534.1 GCA_009908745.1 Bacteroidota bacterium | reverse complement strand
GGCTGATGAGGATGATCTGCTCTGCCCCGTCAGCTTGCAGCGCGGCGATCTGCTCGTTGGCAATTTCGACCAGGGCGGTGTCCACTTCCACGCCGCCCGGGCTGGAAATAAACGGCAGGTCGGTAGTCGTCAGGCCGAATACGCCGATCTTCACGCCGTTGCGCTCTATGATAGTGCGCTTGGCGATCTGTCCGTTGTCCATGAGCTCCTGCAGGCCAGGCTCGGCGGAGAAGTCGAGGTTGGCGCTGAGGAACTTGGTGTCGTTGCCTTCGGTGGCCCCTTCGATCAGGCGCTCTAGGATGCTGGGGCCGAAGTCGAAGTCGTGGTTGCCGATAGCCAAAGCGTCGTAGCCGAGGGCGTTCAGCACCTGGGCGTCGTACAGCGGCTCGTCGGCCGGCAGGTCAAGGCTGGCGTTGAATTCCGGCCCTGGCAGGTAGTTGTCGCCGGAAGACAGCAGCACGCTGGCCACGCCGGCATTGGCGCTTTCCATGCGCAGGGAGTCGACTACGAACTTGAAGCGGGCCACGCCGCCGATGTCCTCCAGGCCTTCGCCCGCGTTGATCAGCTGAGACTCGCCGTCGTTGTTGTGCAGGATTTGCAGGGTGAAAGTCTTGTCTTCGTCGCTGTACGGCAGGAAGTTGTCGGAAAGGTCGAAGCAACCGCTCGTTAGCGTGGTAGTAGCGGCGTCGTCCCCCACTTGGGCGAGAATATCGCCGGTAAACGCTAAGCCCCAAATACGGATGTCGCCGTCGTACTCGAATAAGGTGGCTTCGTTACCTGAAAGCAAGTCGATAATAACGTTGTTTTCATCTGTCACCACATAGGCATAATTCGTAGCCGGCGAAGTGGTCGTGAAGCGGGTTTTGTCCGCGCCTTCCAGCAGGCAGTTAGTAGAGCTGCCCTCAGCTGCAATCGTGCCGCCTTCTATCTCTTCCGTGTTGATCGATACGAAATTGGAAGACAGCTCTGAGCAGAGGCCAGCCAATGTAGTCGTACTTGCATCCTGACCGGGTTGGGCAGTAACGTTACCCGCGTAAGAGAATGCCCATACACGGTAATTTGCAGGGTCTAAGCCAGAGAAATCGAAGACACCGTTCAATTGTACATCGATGATGGTGTTTTGCGCATCCGTCAGCAGATAAGAAACAGGAGTAGGGTTGCTACTGGCCCGAAAACGCAGGGTGCCAATCTCATCTTCCTCGCATAGGTTAATTTCAGTGCGGTCGTCCGAAGTCGCTACGGTCAGCCCCGCAACACACTGTGCCTGTAAACTAACGCTGCCTACCAAAAAGAGCAGCGCCGTAAAAAGCATCTGTTTAGGGTTCATATTAAATTGTCGTTATGGTGAAAAAATAAATACTGCGTACGGGGGGTATACGCAAAGCCTGTCGCAAGCTTTGTCGTTTTCACCTATATGTAGCCCTAAGATTTGGCGGCTTGGAGGGAAATTACCGCCATAGTTATATGAATTTTTATCTTTGAATCGCAATTTAATATTCCATTCTATCAATTGCTTAATTTTACTTATGAGTATGCGAAAAATTAATATTGGCTTAATATTCTGGCTGTTAGCGCTTTTTGCCTGTGAGTCCCCTTCTCCTGAACAAGCCGTGGAGGGCAGCGAAGCAGCAGCACCGGACCGCAGCGACTACCACAGCTACGCCCGGCCCGAGGAAGCGCGTATCACCCACTTGGATTTGCGGCTGGACGTCGATTTTGAAGCCAAGCAACTAAGCGGTCTCGCCCGGTATGCTATCGAGCAGGCGGAAGGGGCGGACAGCTTGACCCTGGACGTGCGCAACCTCAATATACAACGCGTGACGGCCGGCACGGGGGCGCAGGAGCGGGAAGTGGCATATACCGTCTCCGAGGACCAGGAATATATTGGTTCGGCCTTGCGCATCGACATTGGCCCAGAGGATGAAGTGGTGACGGTATACTACAAAACCGACCCCGACGGTGCTGACGCTTTGGACTGGCTGGCGCCGCAGCAGACTGCCGACAAAGAAGCCCCCTTCTTGTACACGCAAGGCCAGGCTATTCTCACCCGCACATGGATACCTATACAGGACAGCCCGGGCGTACGCATCACCTACGAGGCGCAAATTCAAGTCCCAGAAGGCTTGCTGGCGGTGATGAGCGCTTCCAACCCGCAAGAGGTAGCCCCGGACGGAAAGTACAATTTCACCATGGAGCAGCCGATTCCGCCCTACTTGCTGGCACTGGCAGTTGGCAAATTGGAATTCGCGCCCATTGGCGATCGCACGGGCGTTTACGCAGAGCCTAGTGTGGTGGAGGATGCCGTGTACGAGTTTGCCGATCTGGATGATATGCTGGCATCGGCAGAAGAACTCTACGGCCCTTACCTCTGGGACCGTTACGATATCATCGTGTTGCCGCCGAGCTTTCCCTTCGGCGGTATGGAAAACCCGCGCTTGACCTTTGCGACACCGACCATCATAGCGGGCGACCGCTCTCTGACGGCGCTGGTGGCCCACGAGTTGGCGCACTCTTGGTCCGGCAACCTAGTGACCAACGCCACTTGGGATGATTTTTGGCTCAACGAAGGTTTCACCGTCTATTTCGAGCGCCGCATTATGGAAGCCCTTTACGGCAAAAGCTACGCTAATATGCTGGCCCAGCTCGGCTACCAAGACTTGATGGCGGATGTAAAGGACATAGGGCCGGAGAGCGAAGACACGCAGCTCAAGCTCGACCTCGAAGGCCGCGACCCCGACGAGGGTATGACCGACATCGCCTACGAGAAAGGCGCGTTCTTCCTCGCTATGCTGGAAGGTAAGGTCGGCCGCGAGAACTTCGACGCTTTCCTGCGGGAGTACTTCGAAAAGCACCGCTTCCAGACGCTCACCACCGAAGAGTTTGTACAGTACCTGGAAAAGAACCTGTTGGAAAAGTACAATGTGGAAGCCAACATCGACGAATGGATTTACGGTGCGGGCCTACCCGACAACTTGCCGGTGCCCACTTCAGAGCGGTTTGCGGCGGTAGACCAGGCGGCGGCTTCTTTTAAAGCCGGGGCAAAACCGGGTCAGCTCGATACTGACGAATGGACCACCCACGAGTGGCTGCACTTTTTGCGGCAGCTTCCGGAAGGCCTGTCCGAGGAGCGTATGGCGGCGTTGGACGAAGCGTTTGGCTTCAGCCAGTCTGGCAATTCCGAGATACTGGCGGCCTGGTTTGAAAAAGCGATCAACAACGGCTACAACAAAAACATCATGCCGCAAATCCAGGCGTTTCTGGTGGAAGTGGGCCGGCGTAAATTCCTAGCGCCCCTCTACCGTGCTTTTGTGGAAAGTGGGCAGCGGGAAGCGGCTTTGGATATCTATGAGAAAGCCCGGCCGAATTACCACGCGGTTAGCCGGAATACGATTGATGAGATATTGGGGTATGAGGGTAGTAAAGGTTGAAAGGTTTAGAAAGTTGAAAGGTTGGAAGGTTTACCCTGAAGGCGAGCGAGCCAAGGGAGTCCTTCAGGGTTGGAAAGTTGAAAGGTTCGCCAACCGGGCAGCACGGACTGCGGGACGGCCAGCAAATTTTTCAACACCACAGCCCTTCAACTTTCCAACGCTATAACCCTTTAATCTTTTCAATACATGAAGACCATGGATTTTACGAACCAACGCATACTCATCACCGGCGGCTCCCGCGGTATAGGCCGGGCGACGGCGATTGCTTTTGCCGAGGCGGGCGCGCGTGTAGCCTTGAATTTCCACAGCGATAAGCAGGCGGCTACGGAGACCATAGAAGCCATGCCCGGCTTAGGACATTTTGCCGTACGCGCGGACATCAGCCAGCCTGAATCGGTGCAGCAATTGGTAGAGGCGGTGGTGCAGGAAATGGGCGGGCTAGACGTGCTGGTCAATAACGCCGGCGTGTTCTTCCCCCACCCAGTAGACCGTAGCAGCTACACGGAGTGGCAGCAAGCCTGGGAGAAGACCATCGGCATCAACTTGATGGGGGCAGCCAATGCGAGCTACTGTGCCGCCCAGCACATGATCAAGCAGGGGGGCGGGCGCATTGTAAATGTCTCCTCGCGCGGGGCTTACCGGGGCGAACCGGAGCAGCCGGCTTACGGGGCTTCCAAAGCGGGGCTGAATGCCCTTTCTCAGTCGTTGGCGCAAGCCCTTGCCCCTCATCATATCTTCGTGGGGGCCGTAGCGCCGGGGTTTGTGGCTACGGATATGGCCAAGCCTTGGCTCGACGGGGAGCAAGGGGAGGCGATACGGCAGCAAAGCCCCACCGGCAGAGTCGCCAAACCGGAGGAGATCGCCCATGGTATCCTGTTCTTAGCTTCGGAAGAAAGCCAGTTCACGACGGGCTGTGTTTTGGATATTAACGGGGCATCCTATTTGCGGTAACGGATTGCGCTGATCTTGTATAGCCAATGAAAACCGCAAAATGCCTAATGTAAAAGTGGGCGTTGCCTATTGCTGATGCTCTTACCTAAAGGTAGGCGTCGCGCTATAGCGTTCTACAAATTCTTTCATTTCGTCCACCATAGCTGGGGAGCCAATCGCGATGGTAGCCCGCTGATGCAGATGGTTGACGGGCAGGTCCAAAATGCGTTCCAACTGGCAGGTGATGGCTTTGCCGCCCGCTTGCTCCACGATGTAAGACAAAGGGTTGCACTCGTACACCAAACGCAACTTGCCCTGCGGGTATTTGCGGGTATTGGGGTAGAGGAAGATGCCGCCCTGTAGCAGATTCCGGTGGATGTCGGAAACCATGGAGCCGATATAGCGCAGGCGCAGGTTCATGTCGGAGCACTGATCGATGTAGCGGCGCATTTCCACATCAAACTTCAGGTAATAGCCTTGGTTGACGGAGTAGTAATTGCCGCGCTCGGGGATTTTAATGTCCCTGTGGCTGAGGCAGAACTCGCCGATCGTAGGGTCGAGGGTAAAGCCGTTGACGCCCCGGCCGGTGGTGTAGACGAGTAGGGTAGAGGTACCATAGAGGACATAGCCCGCAGCTACCAAGTCCGTGCCTTTCTGCAAAAAATCCTCCTTTTCCACGGGGCTCTCCGTATCGCTCAGCCGGCGGTAGATGCCAAAGATGGTGCCTACCGATACATTGACGTCGATATTGGAAGAACCGTCGAGCGGGTCAAAGACCACGACATATTTGGAAGGTTTACCCGCTACTGAGTTGATCGGGATGATGTCTTCCAGTTCTTCTGAGGCCACGCCACAGCATTCCCCGCTGTTTTTGAGGCAGTCGATCAATTTCTCGTTGGCGTAGAGATCGAGCTTTTGCACATCTTCGCCGGAGGCATTTTCTGAGCCGGCTTTGCCCAGTATGCTGACCAGGCCGGCTTTATTGACTTCGCGGTTGACGATCTTGGCCGCTACGCCGATGTCGCGCAGCAAGCCAGTGAGTTCCCCGGAGGCGTAGGGGAAGTCCTTTTGTCGGCGGATGATAAATTCGTCTAAGGTGACGATTTGGCTCATAAGCAATAATTTGGTGATGGTTAGGGCGTGTAAATATAAAAAGCAACCCACAGGAAAGCAGTGACAAATAGCAATAAGTTGCAGAAAATTTGAACAGATGGTGTTTGCAAGATCCTCGTTCTATTGGCAGGCTCTCCCGAGAAGAGGCTCGGTAAGATCAGCCTTTTCAGTCAACCAATCGACCCGAAGTGGGTTTACAAAGCAGAAAACAGACAGCTGTGAAAGAACTAGCCTATCTCAACCAATTTTTCAAACGCTACTGGAGACGCTTTCTCCTAGGTATCGTTTTCGTGACCCTGTCCAACTACTTCCGGGTATTGCAGCCGCAGATGATCCGGGAGGCACTGGACTTGGTGGTGGAGAATATTGGCTTATTCGGTATGCTGCAAGGCTTCGAGCTGCAGTCTGAATTGTATGCTATCCTCGGCCGTTCGCTGCTGTATTTTGGGGTATTGGTACTGATATTGGCACTGCTGATGGGGCTTTTTATGTATTTCATGCGGCAGACCATCATTGTGATGTCCCGCTTGATTGAGTACGACCTGCGCAAGATCATTTTCCAAAAGTACGAAGAACTCAGCCTCAGCTTTTACAAACGCAACAATACAGGCGACTTGATGTCCCGCGTTACCGAGGACGTATCCAAAGTGCGGATGTACTTGGGGCCGGCCGTGCTCTACGGGATCAATTTGGTATCGCTATTTGTGCTCGTCATTTACTCCATGCTTAGCGTGAATGTGGAGCTGACCTTGTACAGCTTGGCACCACTACCTATACTTTCTATCTCCATCTACTACGTCAGCAGTTTGATTCATAAAAAGAGCGAGGTCATACAGCAGCAGTTGGCGAGGCTGAACAGCAACTCACAAGAAATTTACTCGGGCATTCGCGTTGTCAAATCCTACGTGCAAGAAAAGGCGATGCTATCCTTTTTCTCGGAGGAGAGCGATGTGTACAAAGACAAAGCGCTGGGGCTAGCACGGGTCAATGCCTTTTTCTACCCGCTGATGATACTGCTCATCGGCACGAGCACCATCGTCACGGTTTATGTGGGGGGCTTGAAAGTCGTCAACGGCGCCATCACACCGGGCAACATCGCCGAGTTTGTCATTTATGTCAATATGCTGACTTGGCCGGTGACGGCTATCGGCTGGATTGCGTCTATCGTGCAGCAAGCCTCCGCCTCGCAGAAGCGTATCAACGAGTTTTTGAGTACCGAAGCGGAGGTCGTGCCACCCGGCGAAGAGGCAGCAGCAATTAAGGGCGAGATCGAGTTTGAAAATGTCTCTTTTACCTATCCGGATACGGGCACCAAAGCCCTGCAAGACGTCAGCTTCCATTTGAAGCCCGGGCAGAAGATGGCCATTATCGGCAAAACAGGTGCCGGCAAATCCACCATAGCAGACCTGCTGGTGCGGATGTACGACGTGGACAAAGGGGCCATACGCATCGACGGGCGGGATATTCGCGAGCACAACTTATCGCAGCTCCGTCGTTCCGTCGGTTATGTGCCGCAAGACATATTCCTGTTTTCTGATACTATCGCCAACAACATCGCTTTTGGCAAACGGGATGCCGACCGGCCATCGATCGAGCAATTCGCCAAGCACGCCGCCGTGCACGAGGATATTCTCGAGTTGTCCGAGGCTTACGACACTATGGTGGGCGAGCGCGGTGTCACCTTGTCCGGCGGGCAAAAGCAACGGGTGTCCATTGCCCGCGCCTTCATCAAAGAGCCAGAAATTGTGGTGCTTGACGACTGCCTCTCCGCTGTCGACACCAAGACAGAGAGCCAAGTGTTGGGTTACCTTTCTGGTGCTCTGGCCAACAAGACCGCCATCATCATCACCCACCGTATTTATTCGCTGCTGGAGTTCGACAAAATCATCGTCCTAGAGGACGGCCGCCTTGCCGAGGTCGGCACACACGAGGAACTTGCCCAAAACGGC
Source organism: Bacteroidota bacterium (assembly GCA_009908745.1). Lineage (GTDB taxonomy): Bacteria > Bacteroidota > Bacteroidia > Chitinophagales > Saprospiraceae > Phaeodactylibacter. Next base: position 13,105 of record JAAAOU010000534.1, on the reverse strand, counting down.
GGCTACTACGCCGAGCTCGTAGAGAAGCAACGTATGGAGGAGGCCGCCGCAGAATAATGCCCTGTCCGCTTTTTTGAAATATTCCGCAAATCTTTACTTTTGTAGGGACACCTATTCTATTAACTAAACCGTACACAAGTGGACAAGGAAGGTAAGCCGAGAAGATTTGATAGTGTGTATTCCAACAAAATGCGAGCTGGCAAGCGCCGTACTTACTTCTTCGATGTGCGCCGTACAAAAGGGGATGATTTCTACATCACCCTGACGGAGAGCACCAAGAAATTCAACGGTGATGGCTACGAGCGCCACAAGATTTTCCTTTACAAGGAGGATTTCAACCGTTTTATAGATAACCTGGAAGATACCATCAACTACGTCAAAGAGGAACTCATGCCTGATTATGACTATGATGAGTTCACGCGCCGCCACGAAGAGTACGAAGCGCGGAAAAAAGCCGAAGAAAACGGCATGGATACCCACCACCGGGACGATATCGCCTCTGAAGATGATATGAGCTGGTGATATAAAGGGGGAAATCTGGGGATTGGAAGTCCGGAGGTTGGAAATCGGAAGTCGGAAATCGGAAGTCGGAAATCGGAAATCGGAAGTCGGAGGTCGGAAGTTGGAAGTTGGAAGTCGGAAGTCCGGAAATTGGGATTTCCCCCTTTTTGGTTGTTGTGCGGCTACCAAACGCTGACGCTCGCGCCAATGCTTACGAGCGATACGCCTAAGCTCCCCTCTGCAAAGGCACCGATGTGTGGCGTGATGCGGTAGCGGGTGCCGACGTATGCTGTGAAGAACATTTTGGTGTTTGAGCGTTCTATCCCCATCTCGCGGCGGACTTTCTCTTCTTCTCCGTGCAGCATCTCCACATCAGACACACTACAGCCGATGAACAAGCCACCGTAAAAATGCCAACGGTCAGCGATGAGTTTGGAATAGCCGCCCGTACGGATACCAATTGCAGTGAAGTGGTGCGTCCACTGCGCCATAGAACCGTCTCGCATCTTGCGTTCGCCGGTGCGGCTCACCGAATGGCCGCTAGATAGCCCGATGGTGAAATTGTTGCTCAGCTTGTAATCGGCGGTGAAGATCAACGGCAGCAGTTCCGCTTGCCCCCCATCCTTGAGGAAAGTCGGCAGCAAACCCACCCCGGCGTTGAGGTTGAGGTAGTTTTTCGGTGCTTTTTGGGTATGCCCCATTTGAATAATAACACAGCAAATGACAATGGTCAGGAAAATAGGCTTTTTCATAATTATGAATTTATGTAGGGTATTGGGTAATACATCCTCAGCCGGTCAAGTGCGCCAAGCCTTAGGCTAGGGCAATAAACCGTAATGCTGTACGCCGGCAACTCGTTTGCACGAGCAGTAAGCATACCGCTGTTACGGGCAGTAATGGCGCAGTAGCCACTCAGCCGTAAAATCAATACTTATAAAACCCCAATGCTATGTTGTGAAACCCCAAGCGCGTCATCGCCTTTAAGCCGCAAGAAGAAATGCTATGCGCGGCTCGGGCGTGATAACTAACAGCGTTTCGAGTGGCCGCCTATTTTTCAAGGTGACCTATAGCGCGTCCTTATTTGACGAAATAGCAATAAAATCAACTTGCTATTGTCACTATACCCTGCAATGTAGTAGGTTTTTGTGTGTTTGTCAAGACCTAATAGTGACAAAAGTCAGTTTTCTGACCTAAGTGCCCATTTTCTCAGTACGCTCCGAAGTACCGACGAAGACCCCACTCGAGTGTGAAAATCAGCAGCAGCAGGAAAAACAGCCATTTCAAGTCCATGACCGGCCGGGTTTTCGCCGTTTCGTAAATGACGGGCTTGACGGTTTCGCGGGCTTGCAGTTTGCCGGCGATGCTGCCGATATTGTCGGGGTAGACGAGTTCCCCGCCGTAGCGCTCGCTGAGCAGGCGCAGGAGGTTATGGTCCGCGGTGGTGGCATAGCGTTCCAGTTGGACCGGCTTGACGCTGAACTGCCCCTCGTAGGTCAGGCGTTCGCCATTGTAAAATACGGAGGCCTGGAAGCTGTAGTTGCCTACGGGGAAAATGCCGGCGTTGAGGCGGTAAGCGTTACCGGCTTTGTTGAAGGTATAGTTGTACTCTTTGCCCTCGGCATCGCTGATGGTCAGGCTAGCGTCAGGTTCGTTGACGAGCTCGAAGGATTTGTTGTAGAGCTCAGCGTCAAAATAGATGTTTTCGTTTTCGTCGAAGATATTCTTGCTCAGGCTGACCCGGAAGCGCCGTTTGTCCTCCTTAAGGCTAAGGTACTGTACCACTTTGCCGATCAGTGTGTTGAAGCGCTCGTGGTCTTGGTTTTGCAGGTAGTCAAACAAGCGCCACCGCCACAGCCCTTCTGCCGACAGTACGCCCGTCTTGGTGCCCCTCTGATCGCCTACCACGAGCAAAGGGTACTCCGTCGTGACTTCCCCAATGCGCTGGTAGAGCAAGGTTTCTGCCTCGGGCCCTGCTTGGAATTCCCCAAAGTAAGCGGTCAGCGGAGCAAAGTTGGGCAGGTCGCTCTTCAGTTCTTCACTCAGGGTAAAAAGGGCAAAATCGGCCGCTACGGCTGCCTGTACTTGATTGGCGCTGCCGCCGCGGGTTTGTATGCGCATCAGCTGCTGCACTTCGTTGAAGCGGTTCAGGTTGGTCTGCAGGCCGACGATAAACAAATGGGGGATGTTTTCCGATTGTATGCTGTTGAAGACGCGGCTGACGTCATTGTCCCGGCTAGGCAGGTTATGGAGGATGATGAAGTCATACTGCTGCGGCGATTCGGTGAATTCATTGGCGTATGCCGTTGACACCTCATAATTCTTGTTATTGGAAATGGCTTGCCGCAATGCGGTGATATCCGGGTGGGGCGCATTGGCCAAAAGGAGGATTTTTTGGCGGGCGTCGAGCACATCGATGAAAATATCTTTGCTGTTATTGGCCACCGTCGCTTCCCCGTCGACGCCGGTCAGGCTAATGCGGTAGCGCTGTACGCCCGCTTGGCTGGCATCCAGTACGATCTCACGGCTGTCGAAAAAGCTGTTGTCTTCAATGCTTACCGGCTGTTGCTGCAGTAGCCTTGCCTGTCCGTTTTCTACTTTGGATATACGCAGTTGGCTATTGCTGCCGGCGGCGTTTTCGGCCAGGATGTCGATTTCCAGGCTGAACTTGTCCCCGAGGTAGGCAATACGGTTGTGGAATACGCGCTTGACCACCAGGTCTTTTTTGGGCACCGTGTCGCCCAAGGCTATGGTATAAACCGGTGCACCCAACTTGCTGCTGGAGTAGACCGGGTTGCTGCCCTCGTTGTAAATCCCGTCCGTTGCCAAAACGACGGCTCCCAAGTTCTGCCCGCTGTAGAGGTCGTACACCGAAGAGAGCATTTCGGAGATATTGCTCTGCTTGTCGGCAAAGCTAAAGTCCATCCCTTCTCGCACTTTGCTACCGAAGGAGTAAGGTTGAACGTCGTACGGCTCCGACAGTTCCTGCTGCAGTTGCTGCAGGGCCGCCCGGTAAGCGGTGGAATCCTGCTCGCTCATCGATTGTCCCGCCGACTCGGATGCATCCTGCGCCAGGACTATGATAGGCTTTTTGACCTCCTGTACCAGGCTGCGCAGCAGTGGCGATAGCAGCAGCAGGGCGATGAGGCTGACCCCGAGAAAGCGCAGGCCGCCCAGCAGCCAGTTGAGCGCACGCGACTGTTCGCGGAAGGCCTGGCTGCGGTAATACAGCAGCAAAGCGACTACCAAGCCCAATAAGAGGCAAAGGATAATGTACCAAGAAGGGTATTGAAAACTTATGTTGTCCATTCGGCAGCTGATTTTCTCGACGGGCAATTATACTAGATTTTCCGCCTTACCTACAACGCCCCGTGTTAGGGAATTGTTAAAGGGGATGCCCTACTGTACCAATTTTCTTTTTTTACTTTTATACATAGTACTCATTAGGGTTAATGATAAAAAGCAAAAAGCGTGAACATGAGACGATTATTTTTTATAGCAATGTTGGTGTTTGGTGCCATGCAGTTGCAAGCGGCTTACATTATGCTGCCGATGGATGCCGACAGCCAGAAGGAGCACCTCAAAGCCTACGGCATCACCTACTGGGTATTGTCCAATGACGTAGAGGCCTGGTGGTTGCTCAATTACCGGGGTGGCAGCTTTGTGTTCCCCTTTACGAAAGTGTTCGAAAAAGAATGCCTGACGCGGGGCGTTTCCTACGAAGTTTTGGCCGATGCGCAGTTCAATAAGATCATCGACGAAATCTCCCACCCGGAGGTCAATCAGGAAGCGATCAAGCTGGAAAAGGCCCCCAAAATTGCAGTGTATACGCCCGACTTCAACGCCCGGGGCAAGAAAATCCAGCCTTGGGACGATGCTGTGACCCTGGTGCTGACCTACGCCGAAATCCCCTACGAGACCGTCTACGACCGGGAAGTGCTGAACGACGAGCTGGTCAAGTACGATTGGCTGCACCTGCACCACGAGGACTTCACGGGGCAGTACGGGCGTTTCTACCGCAACTACCACAATCAGCAGTGGTACAAAGAAAACCAGCGTAAGATGGAAGAGCTGGCTACCGATCTGGGCTTCGACAAAGTCTCCCAGCTCAAGCTAGCCGTGGTCAAGCGAATTAAAGAGTACGTCGTGGGTGGCGGCTTTATGTTCGCTATGTGCTCCGCCACCGATACCTACGATATTGCACTGGCTGCCGAGGGCGTGGATATCTGCGCTCAGATGTACGATGGCGACCCGGTAGACCCGAACGCGCAGTCCAAACTGGATTACAGCAAGACCTTCGCTTTTGAAGATTTCCAGCTCACCCGCAACCCGTTGGAGTACGAGTATTCCGACATTGACCACTTCCGCGGGCGCAACGTCAACCCGGAGCAGGACTACTTTACCCTTTTCGACTTCTCAGCCAAGTGGGACCCGGTACCGACTATGCTGACGCAAAACCACACGCGGACTGTCAAAGGCTTCATGGGGCAGACTACCGCCTACCGCAACCGCACGGTCAAGTCTGAAGTGCTGGTGCTCGGCGAGAACAAACCCGCCAAGGAAGCCCGCTACATCCACAACAACTACGGCAAAGGCTTCTGGACCTTCTACGGCGGGCACGACCCGGAGGATTACAAGCACTATGTGCAGGACCCGGAAACGGACCTCAGCCTGCACCGCAAATCGCCGGGCTACCGATTGATCCTCAACAATATCCTTTTCCCGGCGGCGAAAAAGAAAAAGCGTAAAACTTAAAAACGGACTGTAGCACAATGAACCGATTGAAAATATTTGTCTGGATAGTTCTATTGGGCGTAGGCTTCCTGGCAGGCGCGGCCTGGTCTGGCGATGGTGCCGAACAGCCAGCACCCCCTGCGGAAACACCTGCCGAGGAACCCGCTGACCCGGAAGAAGCCACCGCCACCAATCTGCCCGCTGCTCGCGAGGCGGCTCCCGCTGGCGACCTGACTCGGGAAGAACGGGCCAACATCCGCCTGTTTGAAGACTCCGCGCCATCCGTTTGTTATATCACCACCACGAATGTGCGGCGGGATTACTTCTCCCGCAATATCACCGAAATTCCCCGCGGAAGCGGCTCCGGCTTTGTCTGGGATAAAGACGGCCATGTCATTACGAACTACCACGTCATACAAGGGGCGGACCGGGCGACGGTGACGCTGGCCGACCGCTCCACCTGGGAAGCGGTGCCGGTGGGGGTAGCCCCGGAGAAAGACTTGGCGGTGCTCCGCATCGAAGCCCCCCGCAAAGCCCTGCGGCCTATCCCGATCGGCAGCTCGGATGACTTGCGGGTGGGGCAGTCTGTTTTTGCTATTGGCAACCCCTTTGGCTTGGACCAAACGCTGACTACGGGCATCGTAAGTGCGCTGGGCCGGGAAATCAAATCCGTGGCGGGCATCCCCATACGCGATGTGATTCAGACCGATGCCGCTATTAACCCGGGCAATTCCGGCGGGCCGCTGCTCGACAGCTCCGGCCGGCTCATCGGGGTGAATACGGCGATCTACAGCCCCTCCGGTGCATCCGCAGGCATCGGCTTTTCCATCCCCGTAGATGTCGTGAGCTGGGTGATTCCCGAATTGATCGAGTACGGGCGCCTGAAGCGGCCTACGCTGGGTGTGGAGCTGGCCCGCCCGCAGATCGTGGAGCGCTTGGGGCTGAAAGGCGCGTTGATCATCGACGTCATAGAAGATAGCGCCGCCGAGGAAGCAGGTATCCGCCCCACTATGCGGGACCGTCGGGGGTCCATCATACTGGGGGATATCATTACCGGCATCGACGAAGAAAAAATCACTTCCAACAACGATCTTCTACTGGCACTCGAAAAGTACGAACCCGGGGATGAGGTCGTCGTGCGCCTGCTGCGGGACGAAGAGGAAGTGGAGGTGCTGCTGCGGTTGGACCCGGCGCAGTAGTAAAATGATACTGTAAAGGGTTTCGCCTGCCGCTTTTATAGAGGTAGCCTCTGAGCGGCGGGCGCTCTTTCATTTGTCAGACTATAAGTTTTGTCGGCAACCACATCAAAGATACGGACTACTGGGACGAGCTCAGTGAAGTGGAGAAAAGCGAATTGGAGTACGCTATTCTGGAGCGTGAAGATGCGTCGAACCACTTAAGCCATGAAAAGGTCATGAAAACATACCAATCATGGATCGGGAAGTAGTATGGAATAAGAAAGCAGTTGAAAGTCTAGACAAAATTGTAAAGCACATAGAAAAACAGGGTTCTGATATCCCTGCTCAATCATCCACCCTCATAATTTTCACCCGCCCCGCCGCCCGGCGGCCATCCACGCCTTCCCAATAAAGATAGCCCGTATACAGCCCGGCGGGTACCGTCAGTTCTAGCGTTTGGTGGTGGGTGCCTGCCCCTAGTCGGGGAAACGATTGCCCGTCCACTTGCTGCCCGAGGCTATTGTAGACTACCATTTCCACCCGTCCGGCAGCGGGCAAGCGGTATTGCAGTTGCACGTTGGAAACCGTGGGCACCGGGAACGCCTTGACTTGCAGCGCCAAAGGAGGCAGCTGCTGTGCACTGACCGGCGGCGTACAGGGCGGCACTTCCCCCGCACAGTAGCAGCGGGTAGCCAAGGTGCAGTCGAGTACAAAAGGGTTCGCCTTGCCCTCCTGGTACTCGGCGATGGCTTTGGTGCGGTCCCATTCCCGTTGGTCGACGGGGTCTTGGGCTTGCCACTGGCAAAGCGTGGGGCGCTGGAGCTCGAAAAAGTCAGGGTCCTCCGCGTTGGCTTCCTGCGTGTACATGGTGTAGAAATAGAAAATGGCCCGCGCGATATCCCCCTTGTAAGCGTCCGGCGGCTCGAATGCCATCGCGCCCAGCTCGCTAAACTGCCCGGTATCCCCCGAGGGCTGGAAGTTGACCGTTTGGTTGTTGTAGTACCACTTAATGGCCTCGTTGTCCGGCACTTCGGCGTAGGGGAAATTGGCGCGGTCGGCGTTGACCTCTACCCGGGTCGGGAAGAGGTGGTGCATGTCCGATTCGGGCACAAAGCCATCTGCCCCTTTGCCGCGGGGGTAGGAATGCTCTGTGTTAATGCCGCCTTGGAAAGCCGCTTCCGAAGGGTCCGCACCAGGAGGCAGGTAAACGGCAAAGTTGGTATATACCCCGTAGAGGGTGTCGTTGCGCGCGTCGATATTGCGGAAAAGCGTGTCGCGTACGCGGTTGTAGGGTAAAACGGAATTGGGTCGGTACTGGTCCTGCAAGCTTTGCAGCAGGGGGCCGCCTTCCATATCGGGCAGCACGGGCTCGTGCAGCTGAGCAGTGGCTAAACAGGGCAGGGACAGTAGTAGTGCAATGGCAATGTGGCGCATTATTGGTAATCAGTTATCGTTTGCCCTTCGCTGGCACAAATGCTTTTACGCCAGACTTCGGGTCGTTAATGGTTTGGTAAAAATCGTACAGCACCATCAGGCTTTCGCCCTGGTAGTACCGTGTATCTTGCAGGCGTTTGTGGTGCAACGCTAGCAGGCCCTCTTCTTTTTGCATCATCTTGTAAAGGGTTCTCATCACTTTGGCAAAGCGCTCGATATCATTGGCTACAGGAATATCGGTGCTGCCCAGCCGCTGCAGCAGTTGGCGGAAGCCTTCCGCATCGTAGTATACATAACGGTCCGGGTAGCGGAAGGAGAGGTAGAGCGACACCATTTGGTAATCGTCGTCGTGGTAGTGGTTGTTGTCGATGGAAGCGGGGTACTTGTCTCTATACTCCTGCAGCAGCATATCACAGTAGTAGACGAAGCGGCCGGCGCGCCCATCTAGGTCTTTTTCCTCATTGAACAAGTCCGAGAACATCTGCCGCACAAAATCCGGTTGCAGCTTGATGAACTGCAGCATCATCCGCTTAGGTTCGTAGGCCTCGCGCTTCCACAGCCGCTTGGTGGTGCTATTTTGCAGGCTGGCGTCGTACATCGCGCCCCAATCTTCGGCATCCCCATCCCAGTTGTCCTGGAAAACGCGCTGTGACTCCCACAGGTGCAGGCGGTCGCGCTGGGCGACCCGGCTGCGCAGGTAGCGGCGGTATTCCGAAAAATAATGTTGGATGCGCTTCAGTTGCATGTCTGGTTTTGGGCAAAGATAGGCGGTGCGGCCGGCTTATGGTAATGCTTGGCCCCGCTTTTCTTGTCGGGTGAATTTCCTTACCTTTGCTAACGAACATTCATTCGTAAACCAATACCCAATATGGCCGATAAAACCCAACTAGGGTCGGTAACTATAGAAACCGACGACAACGGCATTGCGACCATCACTTTTGAGCATCCTGCCCACAACTCGCTGCCCGGCCGGCTGCTGGCCAAACTGGCGGACACCATTACTGAAGCCGGGAAAAATGACGCCATTAAGGTCATCGTGCTGAAGAGCGGGGGCGATCGTACCTTCTGCGCGGGGGCGAGTTTCGACGAGCTGATTTCCATTCAGGACCTTGATACCGGCAAGCGCTTTTTCATGGGCTTTGCCAATGTGATCAACGCCATGCGCAAGTGCCCGAAGTTCATCATCGGCCGGGTGCAGGGCAAAGCCGTGGGCGGTGGCGTCGGCTTGTGCGCGGCGGTAGACTACTGCGTGGCTACCCAGTGGGCCTCCATCAAGCTAAGTGAGCTGGCGATTGGCATTGGGCCGTTCGTAGTGGGCCCGGCGGTGGAGCGCAAGGTGGGTACCTCCGCCATGACGCAGCTCGCCATCAACGCGACCGAATGGAAAACGGCCGAGTGGGCGCAGCAGAAAGGCCTGTTTACGGAAGTGTTTGACACCGCTGAGCAGCTCGATGCTTATGTCGGCCACCTGGCGGAAAAGCTAGCCGCTTCCAACCCAGAAGCCATGACCCGCCTGAAGCACGTTTTCTGGGAAGACGCGTCTGACTGGGACGAACTGCTGGAAGAACGGGCAGCGATGAGCGGCCAGCTGGTACTGTCGGACTTCACGGTGAACGCCATCGAAAAATTCAAACAAAAAGCTTGATGCAGCCCAACGATTTACTGAAAAAGCAGTTTCTGGCCATTGTCGATCAGCAACTGAAAGAAAACGACCCTCCGGAAACACGCACTGCGCTGGAGCGGTTGCAGAAAGAAGAGGGCTTTACCCGGGACGAAAGCCGCGGGCTCATCGCGCAGTGCGTGGCGCAGGAGATGACTGCCGTTATGATGAAAAACGAGCCGTTCAACCGGGCACGCTACCTAAAATTACTAGCGGAATTACCCAACCCGCCTATGCCTAACGATTGAATAATAACCGAACTAAACCAATGATTAAGACCGGCATGAAGATCGCCAAGAAAGCACTACTCGAAGGATTCCGATTGATGGCCACTGCCAAAGCCATGACCGAAGTCTACGAGGAAAACTTCAAATTCGTTTCCAAATACGTACACGCTACTTCCCGCGGCCATGAGGCTATACAACTAGCTACTGGCATGCAGCTTTTGCCGCAGGACTACGTCGCGCCCTACTACCGCGATGATTCCATCCTGCTCGGCATCGGTATGCAGCCCTATGACCTCATGCTGCAGCTGATGGCCAAGCGGGAGGACCCTTTCTCCGGCGGCCGGACGTACTACTCGCACCCCAGCCTCAAAGACGGGGACAAGCCCAAAATCCCGCATCAGTCTTCCGCTACCGGCATGCAGGCCATACCGACCACGGGCGTGGCTATGGGCGTACAGTACAAGGAACAGCAAGGTTTAGCCGAGGATTACAAGAGCAAAAAACCGGTGGTGGTCTGTTCATTGGGGGATGCTTCTGTCACAGAAGGCGAAGTGGCGGAGGCCCTGCAAATGGCCGCCCTCAAGCAATTCCCTATCATTTATTTGGTACAGGATAACGAGTGGGACATTTCCGCCAATGCCGCCGAAACCCGCGCGCAGGACGCCGCCGAGTATGCCAAGGGCTTCCACGGCATCGAGGTACGCAGTATTGACGGCAGTGATTTCCTGACCTGCTACGATACCATGCGCGACGTGATCAAGAAAGTGCGCAAAGAGCGCCGGCCTTTCCTGGTGCATGCCAAGGTACCGCTGCTCAACCACCACACCTCCGGCGTACGCAAGGAGTGGTACCGCGATGATCTAGAAGAAGCCGCTACCCGCGACCCCTACCCCGTACTGCGGGACGCCCTGCTCAACCGCGAAGCCGCTACCGAAAAGAAAATCCAAAAGATAGAATCGGAAGCCCGTGCATTGGTAGAGGAGCACTTTGAAAAAGCCAAAGCCGCCGAGGACCCCACCGCCGAAGACCTCTACACTCACGATTTCGCCCCCACGCCCATCACCGAGGAAAAAGGCGAGCGCGAGCCGGCCGGCAACGAGCCAACGGTCATGGTAGACAGCGCCTTGTTTGCCGTCAAAGAATTGATGCAGGCGCATAAGGAATGCCTGCTGTACGGCCAGGATGTTGGCGGTCGCTTGGGCGGGGTATTCCGGGAAGCAGCTACGCTGGCGCAAAAATTCGGGGACGAGCGGGTGTTCAATACCCCTATTCAGGAAGCCTTTATCATCGGCAGCACCGTGGGTATGTCCGCTACGGGGCTGAAGCCCATCGTGGAGGTGCAGTTCGCGGACTACATCTGGCCGGGTCTCAATCAGCTGTTTACGGAAGTGAGCCGCTCTTGCTATCTGTCCAACGGCAAATGGCCGGTGAGCAGTATCATCCGGGTGCCGATTGGCGCGTACGGCAGCGGCGGGCCCTACCACTCGTCTAGTGTAGAATCGGTGGTAGCCAACATCCGCGGCATTAAGATTGCGTACCCCAGTACGGGAGCCGACCTTAAGGGTTTGCTCAAATCCGCCTACTACGACCCCAACCCGGTGGTGATCTTCGAGCACAAAGGCTTGTACTGGTCGAAGATGAAAGGCACGGAAGCCGCCAAGACCATCATGCCGGATGAAGAGTATGTCATCCCTTTCGGAAAATCGCGCGTAGCGTTGGAAGCCGATTCCGCCAAAGTGGAAGCCGGTGAATCTCTAGCGGTCATCACTTACGGTATGGGCGTCCACTGGGCACTGAATGCCGCTAAAGCCTACGATGGGCAGATAGAAATCATCGACCTGCGTACCCTCCACCCGCTCGATGAAGAAGCGATGTACGAAGCCGCCCGCAAACACAACAAAGTGCTGGTGGTGACGGAAGAGCCGGTCAACAATACCTTTGCGCAAAGCCTGGCTGCCCGGATCCAGGAAAACTGCTTCGAGCAGCTCGATGCGCCCGTGCGCACCATCGGCTCCGAGAACATGCCCGCCATCCCGCTGAATGAGGTGTTGGAACGGACCATGGTGCTGTCTATGGAACGGGTGCAGGAGGTGATGGGGGAGGTGTTGGGGTATTGAGGTCAAAGACTATACATCAAAGCATGGCCTGGTTAAGGGGATAAATAAATCAGAAAGAGGCAGAGCAGAAAGGTAAATTGCTTGGGGATAGCACTTTTTTAAACGTGAATTCGTTATCTTCACAGCCATCAAGGTTGTGAAAAACATTGAAATGAAAGATATAAAGACTGGTAAGCTTAGCATTATACAACAGGTATTGCGAGTGGAAGACGAACGCTTATTGGAAGCTATACAACATCTGCTGGACTACGGTATGCAGAGAGAGGGAGAGGGGACGGAAACAGAGAGAGATTTCTGGGAGGAATTGACCGAATACCAGAAAGAGCAAATAGCGCTTTCGCGTCGGCAGCATCGAGCGGGGGAGGGAATACCCAATGAAGAAGTCATGCTTGAATTCAGAAGAAAATATGGTGCATGAACCGGACGGTGAAATGGTCGCCAGCTGCAAAAGATGAGTACGCCCGCCTATTGCAATACTTGGAGCAAGAATATGGTACTGACTCTGCACTCAAATTCTTAGAAGAAACCGACGCAGTATTATTTCAAATTAGCAAGTTCCCGAATTCTGGTACTCCGACTAAAAAAGAAAGAATAAGGAAAAGCATGATAACGAAGCAAACTTCCTTGTTTTACGAGCTCTATGAGCAAGAAGTCAAAATTCTCCACTTTTGGGATAATCGCCAATATCCGAATAAACTTGATTAGCTTACGCAAAAAAAGGTGCTGCAGCAAATGGAGCGGGAGCAGGACCTGCTCATCAACTCCCCCGAAGAGCGCTACCGCCGGGTGCTGAAGCGCAGCCCGCAGCTCTTTCAGGAGGTGCCCCACAAATACATCGCCGCTTATCTGCGCATGCCCCCCGAAACCCTCTCCCGGGTGAAAAAGTCTTGATCTCAATCAATGATTTTAATGGCCAGGCCGCCCATCCTTGCCAAAAAGAAAACATGGAGAACCTTACAATCAGCGTCATATTTTGCAGGCGGAGTCGGCATTCAGCTCTTATGAGCATGTGGATGAGGGAGGCCGTTCCGTTAACTGTGTCCGATAAAAATACCAAAATAGCTAAGTCGCCGATAGCCAGTCTTTTCGTGCCCCCTGCCATCCAGCAGATAGGTGCGGCTCTGCGTGCAACTTGGCAAAACGAACAGCCTTGGTCAACAGCTGTTTTCTGGTTGTCAGACTACAATTCTCCCCGCCCCAATTCCTTACCTTTGCCGCCCTATGAAAGAGTATTTCAAATCAACCATTTTGCAGTGC
>JAAAOU010000065.1 GCA_009908745.1 Bacteroidota bacterium | reverse complement strand
TGAATGGCTTTACGTATCATCAAGACTGGTTGCAGAACTTGCTCTTGGCAGCCTCTTTGAATGGCTACCGAAGGCAGCTACGCAATCCGTTATAATCAGTGATATTACGGAGGAAGCTTATGAAGCATTGATGGAAGCAGCGGCATCAAAGTTTGGGAATTGCCATCAGTATCGCTTGTATGTCCTAAGCCCAAACTTGTATTCTTTTTACACTTGCCATTCCAAACCGAAAATTTGGTTGCAAGGTGGACAGACATTTAGGATTGGTCAAACCTGTAATGGGCAAAAAGCGCGATACGGTGCCAGCTTACCTGAACCTGGGCTAAAGTACTTTATTGAAATTGAAGGTAGCATATTTGATGTTTTGGTGGCAGAGTATGTGAAATTATTTTTACTCAGAAGCAGTAAAGAGCGAGAGGCTATTATCAAGCATAATGCGCTTAGTACTACAGAACTGCTCCTTCCGCCGGGAAACAAAATCTTGAAGTAGCTATGGTTTCACTATTTGTGGATAAAAAGACGGACAAGCCTACTATGGAATTATATCGGGTTATCGAGGGCTTCCAACTCCCGGATGATATCAATATATCCATCAACAACACACGAAATGCTGAGAGCGGCCTCCTCTTCGAAGACGGCAAGCTGGTCGATATCTCTCTGGCCAATTGCTATACGCTGGAGGATATGATCGGGGAGCTGATCAGGCTAATGGGGGAGTACACGGCGCCGAAGCCATGAAGAAGATCAGCTCTGGCGCATATCGAGTGTCTTTGGTTTGGACAAAAGCTTGCCGCTTTACACCTTAGGTAGGGAACGGAGCCTAGCGTCGATCTACAAGCGAATAGAAGGCTTAGGACAATGGGAAGTACCCAACGCTTGTTGTGATAAAAGTTATTATATTCGCTCTGCAAATTCATCACATCGGCAACCAAAAACACCTCTGATGGCCAAGATATCCAATTCCAACACCAAGGCTGAAATCCTGAAGGCTTACAATGAGCTGCTCGGCCAGCTCAAATCGGAAAAATCGGAGAATACGGCCCTGCAGAAAAAGCTAGACGAGCAGAAGAAGTTGGTGGAGAAAGCCAAACAACAAGCTGATGAAGGGGCTACGCTGGGCATCCAAAAAATCCGCCAAGCCATCAATCAGCAGCTAGACGAGCTCGAGCAGAGCTTGGATCGCGAGCAGGCCCGCTTCGAAGAATTGCAGCAAGCCGTCGAAGTGGAGCAGGATACCCTGGAAAACCTCTACAATATAAAGGGGGAAGCCGAAAGCCTCGATGCCCTGATCATCACAAACCGACAGGCCAAAGAAAAGCTGGAAAAAGAAATGGCGGAGCGCAAGGCCGAGCTGCAAGGGGAAATCGAAGCCACCAAGCTGAAATGGAAGCGCGAGCAGGAAGAGCACGAGTACAAAACGAAAATCGACCGGCGCAAAGACGAAGACGAGTATCAGCAGCGCAAAGCCGAGCTGGACAAGGAACTGGAAGAACGGCGCGCCGCCTTCGAGCAGGAAATGAACGAACGCGAACGGGCTATGGCCGAAAAGGAAGAAGAATTCAACCGCCTGAAGCAGGAGGCCGAAACCTTCGGGCCCAAGCTGGAAAAAGCCATACAGGATACCGAAGAGCGCGTCACCCAACAGCTGAAGCGCGAGTTTGAATACCAGCAAAAGTTGCAGGTTAAAGACCTGGAGGCCGAGCTGCAGCTGCGCGAGCAATCCATCGAAAGCCTCAAAGCAAAGGTGGAAGAGCAGCAGGCTTACATCGACTTGCTCACCTCCCGTACCGACAGTGCTTCCGCGCAGGTGAAAGACATCGCCCTCAAGGCTATCGAAAATTCTGGCATGCGCTCCCTGAACTTTCCCACGCCGGAACGGTCTAGGAAAGACGAAGACTGATGGTCCTATTTTGCTAAAGGGATGCTGGACTTTATCATAAAAGCCGTGTATCTTACAGTTGGCTAGTTTAAAGCGCTATTGATGAGCGAAACAACAACCACCATACCGCGTACCCTCGAAGAACGCTTGCCTCTCGGCGAAGCTATGGCTGTGGAAGCGGACTGGGATACCTTTCTCGACCTTTTGGAGGAAGGCAATTATCCGGTGCAGTACGACGAGGGGCAAATCCTCTCTTTTATGGGCTACGGAACACAAGAACACGAAGCGCTTGTCGCCAGGATCATCTATCTGCTTTCTGTACTGCTAGACAATAAACCCTACCAAGTCTACGGCAGCAATCTCGCACTGCAACCTCCTGGCACTTCCAAGCAGTATTTCAACGCCGACTGCACATTAGTGCAAGGTCAGCCCCAACAGGTGACGCTCAGAGGCGAAATGAAAGCCGTGACCAATCCGGTAATGCTGGTGGAGGTCCTGTCCAAAAGCACCCACAACTTTGACCTCGGGCAAAAATTCCAGCGCTACAAAACCATCCCGTCTTTGCAGCAAATCCTATACGTAGATAGTCAAGCACAGCGGGTCATTAGCTATCGGCGGGAAGAAAAGAAGGGGGTTTGGCTAATCGAGGATCTTACCGAGCAGGGGGAAAAAGTGCCGGTGCTGCAAGAGGGGGAGATAGAGATGCAGGCATTGTACAAACACTGGAAATCCAGGGGCTAGCCACGCTGCTCCGCATCAAGCAGCAGATGAAAGCGGCTTTGCAACCCTATGGCTTTGCACACTACACCATTGAGGTGGAGCTGAGTGCGGAGGATTGCGGGCTGGCAGAGCATTAGGATGATTTTTCTAAGCGGGGCATATCGGCTGTATTTCTGGCGCAAGGCTGGACAGAAGCGGATGGTTTTCCGAAGGGGGTGTTTTCAGGGTAGTTGAAAAGTGTGACTTTTTGCATTAAATTTGTACAAAAAGTTGTACTTTATGTATAAAAGAGCGCTATACAAATCATTGGAGGACCATCTAGACCGCAAACTTATCACGGTGGTCAATATTCCAGCACCCCAGGTTTCTTCCGCTCCTTGAGGTTGACCGTGATGGTAGCATAAGCATCAAGCTGGTCAATACGGTTCATTTTACCCTTGAGCAAGTCGATGGTTTCGTTGAGCCGCTCCAGCTCTTTTCCCACTTTCAGGATTTCATCCACAGTTTCTGCCAAATCGAGAAGCTCCAAGTAGCGGCATATCCCTGGCTGCTGCTGCAAGCCACGAATAGTATTGCTGCTGCAAAAAGGGCAATAATGTTGGATCGGTTCATGAGCAAAGGTTTTGGTAGGAATAAAGAACGTCAAAACAAGTCGAAAAGCTTTAAAATTGCTAACAGCACGACGACAACCAGCAAGCGGTGCGCCCAAACATTCGCCTGCTCAAAGCGCGAAGCATAGTGGGCCGTAGTGTAGCCGCCGATTGTCTGCCCCACCGCCATCATCAGCCCAATCCGCCAGTCGATAAGCCCCTGGTATTGGAAAACAAGGATAACGAGGAAGGTATAGGCCCCGACCACAAATATCTTCACCGCATTAGCATCCACCAAGCTGTAGCGGGCGTACAGCACCATGACCGCCAAGAAAAATACGCCCATGCCCATTTGTATAAAGCCGCCGTAGAACCCCAGGCCGAGGTAGAGCGGCACAGCTATCCAAGGGTTGGTCTGCTTGGAAGGGTCGGTTTGCCGCAGCCAGCGTTTCGGCTTCACCAAAATCACGAAAAACATCAGCACCATGAGAAAGCGGAAGACATTCCGGAAGGCTGCATTGCTTACGTTCACGGCTACGGCCACCCCGCCAATAGCACCCACGATGGTAATGAGGATGGGCCAGCGGCTGCGGTAGAGGTCCAGCTTGCCATTGCGGTAAAAAGCGTAACTGCCGGCCACGCTTTGGGTGAAAATGCCGACGCGGTTGGTGCCGTTGGCCAAGTTGCCCGGCAAGCCCAGCAACTCGGTAAGAATAGTAAGGGTGATGGCTGAGCCATTGCCCGCTAAGGTGTTAACGCTGCCGGCCAGCATGCTGCCGAACAAGACGATGAGGATGTGGGACAGTTCCATTTGCATGGGGCAAAAATAGGAGAATGTGTCTGCCCCGCAACTGACAATAGTCTAATTAAGCGTCGCATCTATCAACCGCATCCCCAGCTCCAATTGTTGAGCCGGGTAG
>JAAAOU010000204.1 GCA_009908745.1 Bacteroidota bacterium | reverse complement strand
GAGGTCTAGGTCGAGGTTGAGGTCGAGGTCGAGGTTGAGGTCGAGGTTGAGGTTGCTTTGTGCTTGTTGGCTAAATTATGGTGTCTATGCCTTATCTTTGCGGGAACGGGCAAAATGCCCGACAAAGCGAATTGTATGAACTACTACCACTTCAGCATCACTGTCGAGCCGGGGCAGCGTGAGATTGCCTTGGCGTTTCTGAGTGAACTGCCATTTGACACCTTTGAAGAAACTGACACGGGCTTGGAGGCTTACATAAGGGTGGATGCCTATACGCCGGTTGTGCAGAAGCAGTTGGAGGGCATTACGCAGCGGCTCGGGTTGGCTTGGGAGCAGAAGGAGGTGCCTTACCAAAACTGGAACAAGGCCTGGGAAGCGGCTTTTCAGCCTATACGGGTTGATGGTTTTTGCGGTGTACGGGCTACTTTCCACGCGCCTATGCAGGGGGTGGAGCACGAGATTGTCATCGACCCGGAGATGGCTTTTGGCACGGGGCACCACGCTACGACCTACATGATGATACAAGCGATGCGGGATACGGCCCTCGCCGGGAAAACGGTGTTTGACTACGGCTGCGGCACGGGGATTTTAGCTATCCTGGCCGATCAAATGGGCGCGGCAGCCATTGATGCGGTAGACATAGAGGAGCCGGCCTACGAGCGTACGCTGGCCAATGCGGAGCGTAACGGCGCCAACCATATAAAAGCTTACCTTGGGACGATCGAGGCGGTACCCTATCAGGCTTACGGCCTCATTTTAGCTAACATTAACAGAAATGTAATATTAGACAGCCTGCCAACGTTATATGACCGCTTGGAAGCAGGTGGGCAACTGCTCGTTTCTGGTATTTTGATAACGGACCAAGACATGCTGGCACAAGAAAGCGTTCGGGCGGGCTTTGAGCTTCAGGGCACTGCTCAGCGTGGCGACTGGAGCTGTCTGCGTTTTATGAAACCATTATAATCTTTATGATAACCAAGGTTTACCCCCTCATTCTGACCTTTTTATTTGTAGCTGTTGCGCTGACCGGGCAACGCCTTGAGCGCTTTTCCGAAGACCACAAGGAATTCATGCGGCAGCTGGAAGAGTACATGACCGCCAGCAAGCGCGAGGTGCTTGAAACTTCTTACAAAGAGTTCGCGGAGGTCTTCAACAGTGGCCAGTTCACCGAAGAGCAGGTCCAGCAAATCCTCAAGACGGGCAACGCGATGCTCGACCAGCGTATGACGGCCGGGCCTTATTTCCAAAACTACCTGCATGCCCTTTCCCAAATTGGCAATACGAGCGACCCGCAGCAGCTGTTCACCGACTGGCACAGTGTACTGGACAAGCTCTTAGGCAGTATGGACAGCCGGCCGAAGGGCGATTTCAACAAATTCATCAAGTTCTCCGCGCAATTCTTCAAAAACCGGGCGTTGCGTTACACGGAAGCTGGGGGTACGTCTTGGTACGCCATGACTGACCGGTTCACCTTTGGCTACCAAGCGGAGGAGCCGGTGGTGCAGTTTGAGAATCTGGACTTGATGGCGATGCGGTACACCGATTCCATATTTATAAAACAGACTGCCGGGTACTTTGAGCCGATTGAGCGAATGTGGCACGGCACGGGCGGTAAGGTGGATTGGACGCGGCACGGCTTGGGTAAAGAAGTGTATGCGGAACTGGGCGAGTACCAATTTGAGGCGGTCAAAAGCCTTTACCGTGTGGCGTCGGCCAAAATGCATTACCCCGCTTATTTCGGTAACCGCATCGTGGCGGGCAGCTTTAGCGATAAGCTAGTGGCTAGCAGCAGTGCTGTTGAGAGCTCATTCCCCCGCTTCGAGTCTACGGAGCGGCTGCAGGTTAAACAGATCGGCGAAGGCATTACCTACGAGGGCGGCTTCCGGCTGCACGGCACGACGATGTATGGCTTCGGCTCCAAAGAAGTGCCTGCCAAGATTGACATCGTAGATAAGGACAGCCGGGCGTCTTTCAAAGGGGCTGCCGAGCTCTTTACCATCCGGCGGCAGGAGAAAATAGCGGGGCAGAGCGTAGAGGGGGCGCTTTATTTCGGGCAAGATTCCATATACCACCCCTCGGTGGATGTGGTTTACTACGTTGACGAACGGGTGATGGAACTCAGCCGGGGCGACCGGGCGAGTGACCGCAACCCCTTTTTCAGTTCTTTGCACAGCGTCAATTTATTAGCCGACAACATGACGGCTTACCTGGAAAACGACTCCATCGTCATCGGGCGGGAAAAGGTGAGCTTTCAGCATAAGGACAATGTGGTATTTGAATCGCTCAATTTCTTTACCGACAAAGACTATCAGCAGCTGCAAAGCATTTCCACCGTCAACCCTATTGCCATCCTCAAAATCATGTACGATGAGCAGGGGCGCCGTTTCTTGCCTGCACAGGAGGTGGCACAGCGGCTAAATCCCCGCTACTCTGTAGAAAACATCAAAAGCCTGCTGTATGACATGGTGGCCCGCGGTTTTATCAATTACGAACCCGACGAAGAAATGGTGGAAGTCAAGGATAAGGTCTTCCTCTACGCCGATGCGCACCGCGACTTGATCGACTACGACCGCCTGCGCATAGAGTCGGAGGTAGACAGCACCAACGCTATTATCAACCTGGAAGATAACAGTATTGACATTCGCGGTGTAGAGTTTATTGAGTTTAGCCCCAAGCAGAAGGTAGCGATCAAGCCGTACGGCCAGGAGCTGGAGATGAAGGAAAACCGGGATATGGATTTTGCGGGCACCGTATTCGCCGGTTTCACGCAGCTCGAAGGTAAAGATTTCCATTTCGAATACGAGCCTTTTCAGTTCCGGCTGGATTCCATCCGCTTTTTCGACCTTTATGTGCCGACGGGCGAGGTGAGCAATGGCCAATCGGAGGCCCTGTCTATAGGCTCCCGCATTGAGCACGCTACGGGGGTGCTGCTGATTGATGCGCCTTCCAACAAGTCGGGCCGGGACGATATCCCCTTGTTCCCGTCTATGCAGACGAAGGATTATTCCTATGTTTTTTACGATTACAAAAGTGCTCAGAATGGGGCTTACAAACGCGATTCTTTCTACTTCCAGCTAGACCCGTTCAGTTTCAACCATCTCGATTATTACACGCGGGAGGACGTGCAGTTTGAAGGAACGCTTTTCTCCGCCGATATTTTCCCGCCCTTTGAGGAAACCGTTAGCCTGCAGGAAGACGAATCGCTGGGTTTTATCCACGAGACCGAAGGCGAGGAAGGCTATACATCCTACTTGGAAAAGGGCCGTTTTGAAGGCGAACTCGCCCTCAGCAATGCCGGCCTGCTAGGCAAGGGGGAGGTTACCTACCTCGGTGCGGCGATCAACTCTGAAGATATCATCTGGATGCCCAAGCAAATGCTGGCTAGTGCTGAGCGTTTTGACCTGGACGAAAACCGGGAAGAAGGGCTGGAAGTGCCGCAGGTAAGGGGTATTGATGTGAATATCGACTGGCGGCCGTATCAGGACAGCATGTACATTACGACCAAGCAGGAAGCTTTCGCCATGTTTCAGGCGGATGACCATACGCTGAAAGGCACGTTGATCTTGACGCCGGGCGGCCTGAAGGGCGATGGGGTGCTCGACTGGGAAAAAGCCCGCATGGAATCAGATTTGTTCGCTTTTGGGGCCTATTCCTCCAAGGCCGATACAACTATGGTGGATATTAAAACACAGGACCTTGAAGATATCGCCCTATCGACTGAGGATGTGCAAAGCGATGTTGATTTCGACGAGCAGCTGGCGACTTTCAAAGCCAATAAGGAATACCTGGAAACGGAGTTGCCGGCTATACGGTACAAAACCTCGATGAATGAATTTACCTGGGATATGGCCGATGAGAGCATCACCTTCAAGTCGGACCCCAATAAGCCGGGGCGCTTCGTGTCTACCCACCCCGACAAGGACTCGCTTGAGTTTGATGGGGCGGACGCTTTCTACGACTTGAAAACAGATGAACTTAGAGTCAGCGGTGTTCCTTACATCGTCTCGGCGGACGCGTTCATATACCCGGACAGCAGTTACCTGGAAATCGGCCGTGATGGCGAGATCGCTACGCTGGAGAATGCCAAGATCGTGGCGGACACGCTGAATCA
>JAAAOU010000279.1 GCA_009908745.1 Bacteroidota bacterium | reverse complement strand
CCACCACGTGGGCCCCGCAGCCGAGATGCTCGCCCAGTTCCTGGGCGATGGTGCGCACACGCGGGTGGTTGAGTGCCCCCTTATTGAGTGCGCGGATATATGGATTGTTGCGGCCGAGCCGGAAGACCGCAGGATCAAGGTCGACGATGGTCACTTGTTTTACGCGCGGGTCTTTGAGTACCTCGCGCGCCAGCAAGCCTTCCCCGCCGCCGAGGATGAGGATGTTTTCGGCGTAACGGGCCGTTTCGAGCGGCACGATGCCCAGCGCTTCGTGGTAGCGGTATTCGTCAGTAGAGGAGAATTGAATGACGCGGTTGATGTGCAGGCGGACATCCGAGCGGTTCTTCGTGATCGTCAATTGCTGGTAGGGCGTCTGCTCGCGGTAGATGATGCGGTGGGGGTAGGCGCGGCTATCCCATTGCTCCAATAGGGGTTGCGCAAAGTAGAGCAGGGCGGCAAAGGCGAGGCTGATACCCAAAGAGACCCCCAATAGTATGCGCAGCAGGCGCCGGCGGAGATGGCCTACAAAATAATACAGTACAAAGACGCCGAGCGCTACATTCACCAACCCAAAGAAGACGGAACTGCGGAACAACCCAAAGAACGGCAGCAGCAGAAAGGGAAACAGCAGGGTGGCCAGCAGCGCCCCGAAGTAATCCAGCGACATGACATTAGCCAGATTGACCCGCAGTGGGTAGTACTTTTTCATAATGCGGGCCAAAAGCGGTATTTCAAAGCCTGTAAGTGTGCCTATGATGACCGTCAGCCCAATCACCAGCCCTTGGTAGGCATTGGGCGAAAGCCGGGTGAAAAAGTAGTAGAGCAAAGGCACACTCGCCCCACCCATTAGGCCGAGCAAGCCCTCGACAGTGATAAACCAAGCCGCCAGCTTATCCTCGCCAAACCACTTGCTGAGGTAAGAGCCCAGGCCCATGGCTGCCATATAAAAACCGATGGTGAGTGAAAACTGCGTGATACTATCTCCCAAAAAGTAGGCCGAAGTCGTACTGATCAGCAGTTCGTAGACAATGGAACACAGCCCGGCGATGAAGATGGCGATACCAAGCGCGGTTTTCTCTGTCAGAAATGTTTGGCGGGGCATACCCTTTTGGTTAATTTTACAGGAACGACTGACGCGCAAAGATATGCCCGTTCATTAAAATACCAATACTATACACATTTCAAACGTAAACCATCCTGCAATGAAAACATGGATTACCTACTGCGGTGCGATTGGCTTAGCTGTGCTGTTAAACGCTTGCGGCGGCGCTGAGCGCGTAGACGAACAGGCGGAAAAAGGCATCGTCACTACAGTGCGCGAAGTTAAAGACGGCGAATTCAAAATTGAAGACGAGCAAATGGTCGAGGAGAAAAGCGCCAGCGCCATTATCGCCAAGTACGCCGACAACACCACCGACACCATCCCCCTGAGTGAAGCCAAGCAATTGATGCAAGACTCGACGGCTGCCCAAGCCAGCCAAGACACCACCCACCGCCGGCACCATCACTACCGACGTCGCACGTCACTGCTGAGTATCGCGGCTTATGGTTATATGGGCTATATGCTGGGGCGCAACCGCAGCTCTTTCAGCCCGCGCCCGAGTGCGTACATGGACCGTTCCACTTACCAGCGGGTCAACAACACCACGGGCACGCGATTCCGCAATGCTACGAGCCGGAGCACCACTTCCCGCCCCTCAAAGGGCAAGTCTGGCTACGGCGGCTCCCGTTCAACCCGTTCTTATGGTGGATGATCGATTGGAGGAAACCGGGCCACCAAACTTGAAGCAACTGCGTAAGCGGGGGCTGGAATGGTTTGCAGAAGGGGAGAACCATGATTACTTCGCCCCGGAAATGCTGTACTTGGAAGACCGCGAGCTGTCTGCCTACAGCCAAGCGGCGGGGGATTTGTACGACCGCCTGCTGCTTGCGGCCAAAAAGGTAGGGGAGCCGGAGCTGTTCAAAGCCGCGGGCATCCCCCAAAATGCGGTGGAAGCAGTAGCCCACTCCCTACGCCGGGAATGGGGTAACCACTTGGTAGGGCGTTTCGATTTTGCAGGCGGCTTGGACGAAGTGCCGCTCAAGATGCTGGAGTTTAATGCCGATACGTTGTCGCTCATGCCGGAGACGCTGAGCGTGCAGTCCCTGCAGTTCGAACAGCTGCCCCGGTCGGAACGCAAAGGCACCCGGCAATGGAACAAGTTGCTGCCGGCGCTGACGAAGGGCTGGCAAAAACTCCTCAACCGCTATACCGGCCGGCCGGCTACGCTCCTGCTCATCGGATTGGGGCATGAGGAAGACTGGTTGAACTTGGATGTCATTGAGATGGCCGCCCAAAAAGCTGGTTTTGAGGAGGTGCACCGTGCCCCTCTGGAAGAGGTGATCTTTTCGGAAGAGGAAGGTGTTTTCCTCGAGATCGCGCCGGACGAGTACTTGCGCTATGATTTCGTATTTAAAATGGCACCTTGGGACTTCATTGCCTACGAAGAGCCGGAGCTGATGGGCCTGCTTACGCAAATCATCAAAAGGGATTTGTGCGTGGTGCTCAACCCGGCCTACAGCATGTTGTTGCAGTCGAAGGGGCTGCTGCCTCTGCTAAAGGAGCTAAAAATAGACCACCCTGCTATACTGCGCGCGAGCACGAGTGCAGCAGATTTCCCGGACAACCGCTATGTCGAAAAGCCTATATACGGCCGTACGGGTGATAATATTCGCTTGTTTGACGGGCAGCCGGCTGCGGCAGCGGAGAACCCCGGCGATTACGGTGGTTTGCCTAAAATATACCAAGAACTGGCCCTGTTCAATATCGATAGCGACGGCGACCGTTACCAGCCTAGCGTATTTGTGGCAGGTGGAGAAGCTTGCGCGCTTTGCTTCCGCCGGCAGGACAGCTTGATTGTGGATGATGACGCGGAGTTTGTGGGGCATTATTTGGGGGGGTGAGGGGTTGGAGGGTTGAAGAGTTGAAGGGTTGGAGGGTTGAAGGGTTGGAGGGTTGAAAAGTTGGAGGGTTGAAAGGTTGCTAACCGGCTAGCCAAGCTTACAACCCAAGACCAAATTTACTTGTGATCAGCAATGATGAAAACTATGGCACGGCCACTACACATACCACCAACGGAAGCACTCGGCCGGCACGTATTGCTTGAGCTGTACGACTGCCCGGCGGCGGTGTTGAAGGATGGCGCTATGCTCGAGCAGTCGATGTGCAACGCCGCGGACGCGATGGGGGCGACGGTGGTGTCCGCTCATTTCCACCAATTCTCGCCCTACGGCATTTCGGGCGTAGTCATCATTCAGGAAAGCCACCTGACTTTACATACCTGGCCGGAGTACGGCTACGCAGCGGTGGATGTCTTTACCTGCGGGGATATTGACTTGGAAGCCGGGGTGAACCGTTTGAAGGAAGCCATGGAGGCGGGCCGTTGGGATTGGAAGGTGTATGAACGGGGGAAATTGATGGGGTAGCTGTCGTGCCTCCTTACTTACTGTGGATAATGGGCTCTAAGCCCCGATGGTTATCGGGGAAGCCGGGGGCGGTCGTGTTTCAATCCTACTTTCTCTGGATAATGCGCTCTAAGCCGAGCACGGGCCAACAGGTACGAGTGAAAGCAATCGTTTCAATCCTACTTTCTCTGGATAATGCGCTCTAAGAATGCGCCTGCACGGGTGCGGCGAAATTCGTTTTTGGTTTCAATCCTACTTTCTCTGGATAATGCGCTCTAAGTTGAACTCACAGAACATCTATACGGTCTATCTGACGAGTTTCAATCCTACTTTCTCTGGATAATGCGCTCTAAGCTTTGCTGGCCTGGCGTGCCCTGCACGGGGAAGCCGGTTTCAATCCTACTTTCTCTGGATAATGCGCTCTAAGAATGTCACCCTTGTACGGCTTAAGCAGCTCCGGGCTGAGTTTCAATCCTACTTTCTCTGGATAATGCGCTCTAAGACGTGTATTTACAAGGGGCTACAATAGACACTACATGTTTCAATCCTACTTTCTCTGGATAATGCGCTCTAAGATTAATTAGGTGATGAGCTGTGTCTCCTTCTGAGACAGTTTCAATCCTACTTTCTCTGGATAATGCGCTCTAAGACGAATGGGAAAGGCTTGAAAAAGCCTACCC
>JAAAOU010000066.1 GCA_009908745.1 Bacteroidota bacterium | reverse complement strand
GAAAACGCAGGCGCTCTACATCCGGTAAGCCGCTGGCCCATAAGCGGCCGTCAAAGGAAGTGGCGGAGGTGGTCCGTAGCCGTAGCGGGGCCGCCCTCAGGGAATCGATACGCCCTTGCAGATGGCTTTCTAGGCTAAAAGTGCCAAGTTGTTCCAGCCCTTGAGGCAGTGCGATGCCCCTGAGCAGGTTTTGGAGGTCGGTGTAGGAAGCGCTTAATTCTTGAAGCCGGATGTTTACAGTCAGGTCGTCGATGTTGGGCAAGCCTTCGACAAAACCAGCGGTGCGCAGTTGCGTCGACTTGCCGGCCCGCACTTGCAATTGGTCCACGCTTAGCTGGCTGACTCGGCCGCTGGCCCTGCCTGCAAAGGCAAAGCGGGTGTGCTGGCTCTGGTCGAAATACGGCAGCCGGCCGCTCCAGTATTGGATATCGCTGAGTTGTACCTGCCCCCCTTGCAGGTCAATATCTAGGTCTACCTTTTCTACAAAATCGGTGAGCTCATCGAAGCTATTAAACGCTAGCGTAGCTTGGCTGGGGGCCAGCCGGCTGCTGTCGGTTTGTAGTTGCAAGTCTTGGAGTTGGATGTTTTGTTGGGACATCCGCAGGCCGCCCGACATGCTTTGGAGCCTAAACCCGTTGAGTTCGCGGAAGCTGAGCCGGCCGAGCTGAAAGGCTAATGCGGTGCTGTCCCACAGAAACGATTGAGCTTCGAGGTTTATATCTTCGAAATTGAGGTGGGCAGGGTCAAACTGCCCGCTCGGGGCAGGAGGCTGTGCAAAGTCTTGGTAACTAAAGGCGAGCCCGCCGAAGTCTAGCTCTTCTGCGGACAGCTGCCAACCCGTGAAGGGGAAAGCTAGCGGTTCTGTGCTGCTGCTGTCAGGTGGGGCGGGGGTGCTGTGGGTAGACAGGGCGGCGTAGCTGTTTTGAAAATCAATGCTTTCGACTTCGAGCCGTTGGGAGGCCAAGTCTAGTTCATTGACCCAGCTTTCAAACCGGCCGACGCGGGTGTAGACTTGCGTTTGGCTGACGCTGTCCAACAACTGGAAGCGGACGTTGTCGAGCTGCAATTGGCGCAGGCCGAATGACCAAGGGGTGCCGCTGCTGGTGTCTGTGTTTTCGCTCGCAAAAGCATCGACAATGAACTGGTAATTGTACAAGCTGTCTGGTGCGCGGTAGAGCTTGCCCACGGCATTTTGTAGGCGGAAATCCTGCACGTGAATTTCCTGTTGAAACGGCGCGAACAAGCCGAGCTGGGCTTCGAAAGCCTGCGCATAGAGCAAGGTATCACCGCTGAGGTCTTCCAGGTAGATGCCTTCGAGCCGCAGGCGGTTAAAAAAGTCGATCTCGATTTTATCGATCACTACGGGCGTGGAGATGCGCTCGGACAAGTAGCGGGTGGCGCGGTCGGCAATGCGGTTTTGTACGGTTGGGAATTGCAGGGCTGCCCATAGCAGTAGCAGCAAAGTGAGCAGCACGACTATACTGTAACCCAGTATGCGCAGGGCTTTTTTCAATATGCGATTTGGCAATTCCTTTTATTGGATAGAACACTTTGAAGTACACCCGTTGTTCGCAAGGTCCACTAAACAGCTGTTCCGCCCATGCAGCCTTAGCGCCATAGGCCCGTAGCATGCAGTACCGCGAGTTCTGCGCAACGGTGGAAATTGGTTATGCTATACAAGGGTTGAATTAAATTGTTTCAATCTATCCGTGGAAACCAAAACTCTTTAAAATTGGTTATTTTTGCACTGAGTGATAGGCTTGAATGAGAATAACAGTTTGATAATGAGTGATTTGACTGGTAGGTATATAAATCCATTGACCGGTTTTGGGTTCAAGAAACTTTTCGGGACTGAGCCAAACAAAGACTTGTTAATAGATTTTCTAAACCAGATACTACCGGAAAGGCATCAGATCAAGGACTTGAATTACTCAAGAAATGAACAGCTAGGGCAAGTTGAATTAGATAGAAAAGCAATATTCGACCTGTACTGTATTGGTGAATCAGGAGAGCGGTTTATTGTTGAAGTACAGAAAGCTAAACAAAATTATTTCAAGGATAGAAGTATCTACTATTCTTCTTTCCCAATTCAAGAACAGGCAAAGAAAGGAGATTGGGACTTCAAACAAGAACCTGTATATACAGTAGGAATACTCGATTTTATATTTGACGATCATAAGAATGAAGATGAACTGCTCCATTTGATTGCACTCAAAAATCAAAGATGTGAAGTGTTTTACGATAAACTGAAGTTCATCTACATTGAACTCCCAAAATTCAAAAAAACACAAGAAGAGTTAGAAGACCATTTTGAAAAGTGGTTATATGTATTCCGTCATTTATCAGAATTACAAGATAGGCCTCAACAATTGCAAGACCGGATATTTCAAAAATTATTTGAAGCGGCAGAAATTGCGAAATTCACAATAGAAGAGAGAGAGGCTTACGAAGAGAGTTTGAAATACTACCGAGATATCAAGAATGTTGTTGATACTTCAAGGGAGGAAGGGTTTGAAGAAGGAATCGAAGAGGGACTTGAGAAAAGATCGGTCGAAATAGCCAAGGAAATGAAAGAGGAAAACGAGTCGATTGAGAAGATTATGAGATACACTGGGTTGAGTAGAGAAGAAATCGAGAAATTGTAAGAAGTGAAGTTTTGCGCAGAACAGAGTGCAGCCAACAATACTGCGCTGCGTCCCTTAGGGGGAAGCCGCATAAGTCAACCCCCTGAAATATCCGTTGCCGCTTAACAATTCCCAGCCTCCGTCCTTTCTCTTTTAGAACCAATCCATCCTGCACCATGCGCATCATACTTTTCACCGGCAAAGGCGGCGTAGGCAAGACCACCTTGTCGGCAGCTACCGCCCTGCGAGCCGCCCAGTCGGGCATCAAAACCCTGATTTTGTCTACGGACCCCGCCCATAGCCTTTCCGACGCTTTGGACCGGGAGCTTACCCCCGAGCCGCAGGAAGTGGCGCCCAACCTCTTTGCCCAAGAGGTCGACGTCTACTATTCCATGAAGAAGCACTGGGGTAATGTGCGGCAGCTCATGCTCGCGGTTTTCCGCTTTCAAGGGGTAGAAAATGTGGTGGCGGAGGAGCTTTCCGCTTTGCCGGGCATGGAAGAAGCTTCCGCTTTCTTGTGGTTGGAAGAGTATTACCAGGCGAAGGCGTATGACCTGATTGTCATTGACAGTGCGCCTACGGGGGAGACCTTGAGCCTGTTGTCGCTGCCGCAGGTCACGCAGTCCTGGGTGATGAAGGCCTTTCCGGGGCAAAAATTCGCTATGCAGGGCTTTGGGGGGATGGTGCGCACGATGACCGGCATCCCGCTCGACCGGGGGATGCAGGAGCTGGAGCAGTTGTTCGACAAGCTGGAGCGTATCCAAAAGGTGATGCAAGACCCCGATATCAGCAGCATACGCGTGGTGCTCAACCCGGAGCGCATGGTGATCAAAGAAGGCAAACGGGCCTTGACGTACTTGCAGCTGTACGGTTACAACGTGGACGGCGTTTTGGTCAACCGCATCTTCCCGGCATCGGCGGGGCAGGGCGGCTTTGAAAAGTACCTCGAGCGGCAGTCCGCCTATCTGCAGGAGATAGAGGAAACTTTTGCGCCGCTGCCTATTTTCCGTTTGCCGCACCAAGGGCAGGAGGTATTCGGTATGGAGTTGCTGGAACAGATCGGGCAAACGCTCTACGGGGAAGCCGATTTTACCTCGGTATTGCACCACGACAAGCCGTTCGAATTGCGGGAGCAGGCCGGCGGTTACCTTGCGCGCCTCAAGCTGCCGTTTGTCAAGGACAAGGATTTCTCCATCGACAAATACGGGGACGAAGTGGTGGTTAGTTTGGGCAATCAGCGGCGGTCTATCCTTTTGCCGCGCTTTGCTAATTACTTGAAATTGGAGGGGCATACTTATGAGGAGCCTTGGTTGGAGCTTCGGCTGAAACGCTGATTAGCAACGTAGTTGCGATTTGATATTTGGCTTAGGCGAGCTGAAATGTAACTGGCTGCTTTGGTGCTCAGGCTGCTTGGTTCTACTTTGGGGCAATCCTTACACTACTTTTGCCTTGACGCAAAAGTAGCAAAAAGTCAAGGCTGTGTATGGTTCTTAACGCTGCAAAAG
>JAAAOU010000504.1 GCA_009908745.1 Bacteroidota bacterium | reverse complement strand
ATGTGTTCACGCAGCCGGGCTTCTACGAGTATCAGTGCGACCCGCACGCCGGCCTGGGGATGGTAGGGACCATTACTGTAGAACAAGCCGCCAGCTCAGCAACCCAGCTTATCCTGACTGCGGTGTTCGACGGCCCGCTGCCCGGCGGCCTGCCCAAAGGCGTGGAGCTGTACGCCATCGGTGATGTGCCCGACCTGAGCCAGTATGGCATCGGCTCGGCGAACAACGGCAACGGCAGCGACGGCGAGGAATATACCTTCCCCGCCGGATCGCTCGACCAAGGCGACTTCATCTTCCTAACTGCTGATGAAGAAGGCGGCTTCGTCGACTTTTTTGGCTTTGAGCCGGATTATATAGACGAGATGGACGGCTCTTTAGGTATCAATGGCGACGATGCCATCGAGCTGTTCTTCAATGGCGAAGTGGTAGACGTCTTTGGCGACATCGACACCGACGGCAGCGGCGAACCCTGGGAATACCAAGATGGCTGGGCGTACCGCGTCAACGGCACCGGGCCGGATGGGACAACCTTCGTGCTCGACAACTGGAGCTTTAGCGGGCCGGATGCCCTCGACGGCGAAACCACAAACGCTACCGCGGCGGTGCCCATACCCATTTTCACCTACACGCCGACCGGCATGGCGACAATCACTGCCAACAATGATCTTGCCACTACAGGGCAAGACATGGCCACGACCATCGATGTGCTGGGCAATGACCAAACGCCAAACGGCCTGAGCAGCCTCAACGTCTCCGCTGCACCCACTAGCGGCATGGCGGCCGTCAATGCTGACAATACGATCACCTACACCCCGGACGATGGCTTCTGCGGCGGGGACGACAGCTTCGATTACGAAATTTGCGATGGCATGGCCTGTGATACGGCAACCGTCACGGTAACGGTCAATTGCCCAACGGCCTACCCCGTCTACACCATAGGGGAAGTAACCACGGTGGACGCGGATGGCGTGGCCGACTCCTTGGACGTGACCTGTGAATTGCGCGGCACGGTGCACGGCCTCAACTTCCGCCAAGATGGCTTGCAGTTCACTATTATCGACGATAACAACGACGGTATCGGGGTATTCAGTGGCAATATGGATTTTGGCTATACCGTGGCGGAAGGCGACAACGTAGCCATACAGGGGGAAATCAGCCAGTTCAACGGCTTGCTGCAAATTGGAGCGGATACCGTCATGCTGATGTCAGAAGGCAACGCCCTGCAAACGCCCACTGTGATCACGGAGCTGAGTGAAGCCACCGAGTCGCAACTCGTTACTATCGAAAATGTCAGCCTAGTAGACCCTAGCGCATGGGGCGGCGGCTTCTCCGGCTTTAACGTGGACGTGACCGACGGCACCAATACCATCACGGTCCGCATCGACGACAATGTCGACCTCTTTGACATGCCGGCTCCAACGGGCACCTTCAATGTCACTGGCATCGGTGGGCAGTTCGACCCGGATGCTCCCTTCGACGAAGGCTACCAGCTCCTGCCCCGTTACATGGAAGACATTGACCCCTACAATACGGGTGGCGGCGGCGACTACCCGGCTTACGACATTGGCCAGGTCAATACGGTGGATGCCGATGGGGTAGCCGACTCCTTGGGGGTTAGCTGCGAAATCACCGGTATCGTGTACGGCGTTAACTTGCGGGGCAACGGCTTGCAATTCACCCTCATCGACCAGGACGGAGACGGGATAGGTGTTTTCAACAACAGCGACGACTTTGGCTACACGGTAACCGAGGGGGACGAGCTGGTCCTGCGCGGCGAGATCAGCCAGTTCAACGGGCTTACGCAAATTTTCGTCGAAGAACTGGAGTTTATCTCCGCGGACAACGCTTTGTTGCCTGCCACTGATGTCAGCACACTGGACGAAAGCACAGAATCCCAGCTTGTCCGATTAACGGATGTTACGCTGGTCGACCCTAGTGCTTGGGACGATAGTGGTGCCAGCTTCAATGTGGACGTCACGGACGGCAGCAATACCTACACTGTGCGCGTCGACAATAGTACCTCCCTGGCTGGCACCACGAGCCCGGGCGGCGAGCCCTTCAACCTGACGGGCATCGGCGGGCAGTTTGACCCGGACGAGCCTTTCCTGGAAGGTTACCAACTGCTACCGCGCTATGTGGAGGACCTGGATATCATCAGCAACACCCTGGACCAAACCCTTGGGGCAGCTATTAAGGTTTTCCCTAATCCAGCAAGCGAGCGCGTACAGGTCAATCTAGGCCAAGCGGTACAGCTGATGAGCTTACGCAACGCCCTGGGGCAAGAGGTACAGCGCCTCACCCCAGTACAAGCCGGCGTCCACACCATTACGCTACGCAACCTTAGCCCTGACTTGTACACCATAGTCTTCCGTAACGGCAATAGCCTTTGGACGGAAAAACTAATCGTGCGCTAGGGGTGTATTGATATAGAACTGCGCTATTAAGGAGGCACCAAGTTGGTGTCTCTTCCACCTCACTATTGCCCGGTTACCCCTGTGTAGCTGGGCAATAGTGTTTTGTAAGACATAACAAACATGAAGCCCTACAAATTAGGTTTGGCCCTCTCCGGTGGGGGCGCAAGAGGCATTGCCCACATTGGCGTACTGCAGGCCCTCGAAGACCACGGCTACCGGCCCGATATACTGTCTGGCACGAGTGCGGGTGCTATTGCGGCCGTACTGTACGCCGCCGGGCATTCTCCCGTGGAGATGCTGGCTTTTGTCAAGCAGGCGAGCTTGTTTAAGTTATTCAAGGTTGGCTTGCCCTACGCCGGGCTCACCAAGCATACGTACCTGCGGCAGCGGCTGGAGGAACTCATTGAGGAAGATAGCTTCGAGGCCCTGAAAATCCCCTTGCACGTCGCCATGTCCTGCTTAAATAGCGGCACCCTTGAAGTGCGCAGCAGCGGACCGCTGTACGATGCCATCACCGCCTCTTCCGCCATACCACTGATTTTTCAACCTACGGAAATCGACGGCAAGCTGTACGTGGATGGTGGCTTGTTGGAAAACCTTCCCGTGGCTAGCATACGCGAACAGGCCGACTTTGTCATCGGTGTTAATGTCATGCCCACCTCGCAAGTCGACAAAAAAGCAATACAGCACGTATTTGGGATCGCCCAGCGTTGTTTCGACCTTTCCATACTCGCAAATACGCAGCCGAGTCTCGATTTATGCGACTTGACCGTGGAACCCACAGATGTGCGTAACTACACCATACTGCAACTCAGCAAATACCAACAGTTGTATGACATCGGCTACCGGGCGATGGCCGAACAGATCGGCACCCTAAAGGAACTGCTGCTGCAAAAGGAGGATACAGCTTCCGGATCTTAGTACCCAAAGACGTCTTCCATGCTTAGCTTCCGTACAGGGCCCACCCGTTCAAGGGCATTCCAATCCATACGGTCACTGCTGCCGAGCACGAGGTAACGGTACGCCCGGCCCTGCACAAAATCAGCTTGGAACTGCTGCAATTGCGACAGCTCCGCAGCTTGCAGCCGCTGGTAGATATCCTCCCGCATATCATGGCGGTACCCCAATCGGCGGGCGGCCCGGGCTTCCCAGTACAAGCGGTTGGGTGACAGGCGTTCGCTTTCTAGGCGGCGTAGTATGGAATGCCGGGCTTGTTCGGCCTGCCCTTCTGCTAAGGGCATATCGTGTATGATGCCGGACAGGGCAGGGATAGCCTCTTGCAGCTTATCGGGCTGTGTGCCCAAATAAGCTTGTAAATAGTGGGCTTCCTGTGGCCGTTCCGGCGAGCTGTAGTAGGCAAACGTACTGTACGCCAGTGCCCGCGACTCCCGGATTTCCTGAAAGACCACGGAAGACAGGCCGTAGCCGAAGTATTCGTTGTACCACTCGCTCATCTCAAATTCCTCCATATTGAAGAAAGGCGTGCCACGGGAGATCAGCATCACATCCGCCTGCACGATGGGGAAGTCTAGAAACAATACTTCGTTTTCTTGGGTCGGCAATTGCTCAAAGAAGTTGCGCTGCGGGGGTTTGCGGAGCGGCCCCTCGTGCTGATGGTGGGTACGGATCAAGCCGGCGACTTCCGATTGCGGGCTCGGTCCATAGTAGTGCACCTCGTGCTCGTGCAGAAACAGTTGCTTCAGTTTATCCGTCAAAGTGCCAGCATCCAGCTCGCGCAGTTCAGCCTCTGCCAGTCGGTGGGTGAAAGGGTTCTTCAGTCCATAGCGGGCGTAATTGGCCAGGCCGTGACGGAGTACCGCCGCCCGGTTTTGTTTGTTGTGCTGACGCCGCTTGAGCACACTGCTGATGAATTCGCCCAGTGCCTCCTCGTCGGGTTGCAAAGCTTCCATCACATGCTCCATGAGCCGCAGCCCCTCGGCAAAGGACTCGTTCAGGCCGCTGAGCGTCAGGTAGGTGTAATGGTTATTGGTATGCACATCGAAGGCTAGGCCTAGCCGGAAAAACTGCCGTTGCAGCTCGGAAGCACTGTAGCGGCTCGTGCCAAGATAGGGCAGGTAGCCGATGGCCAAGGGCAGCTGCAAATCGTGTAGTTTGCCCATCTCAAAGATGTAGTCCAAGCGGAAAAGGCCATTCTCATGGTTGGGCACATAATGTAAGTTCACCCCCTGCCGGAGGTTTTCTTCCGCTATGGCACTGCCAAAGTCTACAAACACAGGCGGGATAGGCTCCACCGATTGAGAGAGGAAAGACTGTGCGTATTCCGAAACCCCAGAGCGCTGCAATTCCACACTGGTAATGGGCGGCTTTTCTACCTTGACCACGCCGGGGTCTTCGCCCTGATGCTTGTACAGCACTACCCGGTTGTCCCCCATGCGGGATTTGGCGAAAGCCACCACATCCTCCTTGCTGACTTGCGCCCACCAGTCAAAGCGGTCTACCATGCGCTGCAAGTCGATGCCGAGCACAAACGCATAGGTGAGCATATCCACGCGGCCCCGGTTTGTTTCGCCCAGTTTCATTTCCCGCAGCCGCAGGTCCTTGACCGCAGCTTCCAGCATCCACTCGTCGAAGTCGCCGGTGCGCAAGCGCTCCACTTCCGCCAGCAACAGCTGTTCTACCTCTTCCATCGACTGGCCCTCGCGGGGGCGGGCGACTACCCCCAGGGCGGAATAATCTTGATACTGCCACGCCCAGGTACTGGCGTCGAGCACCCGCTGCCGTTGGTTGAGATTGAGGTCCAGCAGGCCCGCCTGGTAGTTGTGAAGCAGCCCCTGCAGCAGCGTCAGCATCGTCGGGTCGTCGGTGGCTGATCCTTCAAAGCGCCAAGCAATGTCTACGAAGGGGGCTTCCTGCCCGTAGGCCTGCCGCCGTATGGGTTGCGTGATCGGCGGCTGCGCCTCGTGGGTAAAAGGCGGAATGGGCTGGGCTTCGAATGCCCCGAAATGGCGTTCTGCCAAAGCTACCGCTTCCTCCGGGTCGAAGTCGCCCGACAGCACAATAGCCATATTGTTGGGGACGTAGTAGGTGCGGAAAAATTCTTGGATTCTCTGTTGCGAGGGGTTGCGCAGGTGCTCGGCTGTGCCGATGGTCGTCTGTGTGCCGTAGGGGTGCTTGGGGAACAGCGCCTCGCGAATCAGCCGGTTGACTTTACGGACATCTTGGTCCTGGCCCATATTGAATTCCTCGTACACGGTCTCCAATTCGGTGTGGAAGAGGCGCAGCGCCATCATGCGGAATCGCTCGGATTCCAGCTCCATCCAGCGGGCCAGCTCATTGGCCGGTATATCGTTGAGGTAAACCGTTTGGTCGACGGAAGTGTAGGCGTTGGTATCCTTGGCGCCGATGGCTCCCAGCAGGCGGTCGTATTCGCTTGGCGCGACTAGCTTGGCGGCTTCAAAAGAGAGCTCGTCGATTTTCTTATAAATACGCTGGCGTTCTTCTGCATCCTGTGTGGCACGGTGCTGCTCGTACAACTCGCTGATTTGCTCCAGATAGGCTGATTCTCGTTCCCAATCTAGCGCGCCAATACGGCTCGTGCCCTTAAATAGCATATGCTCCATGTAGTGGGCCAAGCCCGTAGTATCTGCCGGGTCTTGCTTTGAGCCCGCCCGCACCACTATATTGGTGAAAACACGCGGCTCGCGCTTGTTGACCGAAAGGAAGAGTGTCAGGCCGTTGCGCAGCTGGTAGATTTTGGTGTTCATCGGGTCGCCCGGGATTTCCCGGAAGGCCATGGTCGTCTCTGGCATAGTACGCTTTTTTTAACTTGGAAACCGAAAGCCGCTCGGCAGTTTAAGAGCTCATGCAAACGCGCTAGGGCAGCGGAAAGTTGGATAGAAAACGTCACTCCCCCTCAGCCGCCCGGGAAATCGCCCACAGCCCGGCGAAAGTCAGCAGGCCATTGAGCGCAATGATCAGGAATCCAAACTGAAATCCGTACAGCCATTCCACCGAGTTGGCGTTGATGATGTAAGAAAGCACCGGGGCCGCCACACAAACCGGGATGACCCACTGCCGGTACAGCTGCCGGCGGGTGAGGATGCCGAAAGCGAACAAGCCCAACAAGGGGCCGTAGGTGTAGCCCGCCGCTTTGAAGAGCTGGCTGATGACGTCTTTGTTGTTCAGGGCGTTGAATACGACGATGACGACCAGCAGCAGCACGGAAAAGCCAATATGCACATACAAACGGGTGCGCTTTTTTTCTTCCTCGGCCCCTTCCGTTTCTTCAAAGCCCAGAAAGTCCACGCAGAAAGAAGTGGTCAGGGCCGTAAGGGCGGAGTCCGCACTCGAGTAGGCCGCGGCGATCAAACCAATAATGAAAAAGATGCCCACGGCAGCCGGCAGGTGGTTCAGGGCTATGGTGGGATAAAGCTGATCGGTGCGTTCGGGTATTTCCAAACCAATACTTGCGGCGTACAAGTAAAGCACCGCCCCCAAGGTAAGGAATAGCAAATTGGCAACGACTAAGATGGCGCTGAACAAGTACATATTCTTTTGCGCCTCGCCGATGTTGCGGCAACTCAGGTTCTTTTGCATCATATCTTGATCCAGGCCGGTCATTACGATGGTAATCAGTGCCCCAGAAATGAATTGCTTGAAGAAGTTATTGGGGTCATTCCAGCCGCCCGAAAAGAAAAACATTTGGGAGTAATCGCTAGCCCGTACCATTGCCAGCATGCCGCTGAGGTCAGTCTCCAGCGCCTGCCCTATAGCGATAATGGTCAATATTACGGCCGTTATCATGGCGATGGTCTGCAGGCTGTCCGTCCATACAATCGTATTGATCCCGCCCCGGAAGGTGTAAATCCAGATCAGCAAAATCGTCATGCTCACCGTCACGAAAAAAGGGACACCGAAGGGGCCGAAGACAAACTGCTGCAACACAATGGCCACCAAGTACAAGCGGAAAGCCGCACCGATCACCCGCGAGAGGAGAAAGTAAGCCGCTCCGGTTTTGTATGCCTCTGTCCCCAGGCGGTTGCCCAAGAAGGTATAAATGGAAGTCAGCTGCATGCGGTAGTAAAGCGGCATCAGTACGTGGGCGATGACCAAGTAGCCCAGCAGGTAGCCAAATACCATTTGCATGTACGCAAAGGCTTGGTTCTCCCCGTCTGCCCCCACCACGCCCGGTATGGAGATGAACGTCACGCCCGAGAGCGAGGCGCCGATCATGCCAATAGCCACAAGGGGCCAAGGCGAGTTGCGGCCAGCCAGAAAAAAATCGGCGTTGCTAGCATTCCGCCCCGTGAAGTGGGAGACGGCAATCAGCAACAGGAAATAGGCGGCGATGATCGCCAGTATTATAATCGGTGTCAATTGACCTACCATCGAATCTCTTTATGCGTACGCACAGCCAATACGGCGACCGTGCGGGCTTCTCTAAATCCCCCTCCGAGCTCTTTTCAATACGGCAGCTTACCCTACAGCCCGGCGGCAAAGGGGCAAATATAGCAAAATTGAGTTAAGCTATAACTTGCGTAATTAGTAGGTAAATGCCTATCTTTATTGCTCCAAGCAACACATTTAACATGCCCAAACCTGTCTACCTGCTCTGCTGCTCTGTATTACTTTCCCTTGTGGCTTGCCAATCTGGCAACGAAAGCAGCTCCCAATCAGAAACAGCAACCGAATCGCAACCGCGCAGTACCCAAAAGGATTCTGTGGACGAAGACGACCTGATGTTTCAGCTCTCGGCCTTCCTGATCGCATCTCCTTCTACGCAAATTGAGAAAGAGCAAAACCGCATCGTCAACTACGCCATAGACGAGATGATACCGCTGCAGCAGACCTCTTCCGGCCTGTTCTACCATATCGAAAATGAGGGAAAAGGGGCACCCATTCAATGGGGGGATTATCTGCAAGCCCATTACAAAGGGTACTTCCTAGACGGCGAAGTGTTTGACGCCTCGCGCCCTAAGGGCAAGCCCATGGAGTTTTACGTCGGCAATATGATCCCGGCCTGGAACGAGGCTTTGCAGCTGCTGAAGCCCGGCGGCCGTATGCTGCTCTTTGCCCCTTCCAGCCTGGCGTACGGGGAGAAAGGCGTGCAGGACAAATCTGGCGAGGAGGTGGTCCCCCCGAACGAGCCGCTGGTATTTGAAATGGAGGTGGTGGAGCGGCTGAAGGAGGCGGAGCAGTAGACGCAGGCCGCTTCTGTCAGGCTGGTGAAACAAATTACGCGCTTTAGCGGATTATAGATAATGATACGTAGAACAATGAAAACACTAACGACCATAATAGCTGCGATGGCTGTATGCCTAAGTCTATACGCAGACACCTTCGAAATATCGTACGACGTCAGAAATGACAATGAAGTGGTATTCAACTACGCGAAAAGCTACTCCGGAGCCGTCACCCTGCGGATAGAGTTCTCTACGCTCAGCAACTGCCCCGTTCGTCGTAGGTTTTACCTACGTCGCAGCATCAAAACTCCGTTGTATATACCTCGCTGAAAAACCAATAGCAGCAGACCTTGCCAGCGGGATACCGAATCGACAACCGAAGCAGGCTGTACTATCTGACTGATATCGCGAGTAGTTGACGGGCTAGACGTCCACTACGACGTAGGCACAGCCTACGCCGAACAGGGAAAGAATAAATAAGCTGAAAATCAATGGATTATATTTAAGGTGGAACTATAGGTGAACAGCGTTTGTAAATATACCTGGCAACGATTATCTTGTATCTGAGTAAACAGCGGTAAAATGAATAGAGCAAAAGAGATAAGGTCGGATATTTTCGAGATCCTCATACAAGTTGAGGACATTGAGACCTTGAAGGTGATCCGACAAGAGCTTGAGTTAATTTATAGTAAGGCACATAAAAAGGAAGAAGAAAAACCTCGACCGGCCTTCATGGAAGGAGTTAAGGGAATAAGGGAGGCAGTAACTCTGGAACAATTGAAAAAAGAACAGAATTACAGTCCTTGTACATACGAAGAATTCAGGGTCGAGGCAGATGCTATAGATTGGGGGGATGTGACATTAGATGAGCTACTTGAAGCGATAAAATAAAGAGGCGTGGATTATTTATTGGACACCAATCTGCTGATAATTTATAGCCGTAGTGCGGATATCGCCAGACGTATTGAAAGAGACCATCAATTATTCGACGGCAGTAACGATATCGCTGTTTCGGTAGTCACCATCGGAGAAATCAATTCATTGATCGCCCAATACGATTACGGGAAGAGAAGGAAGAAAAGTATCCAAAATATACTCGACAAAGTACTCGAGATAGATATTAACATTCGTAAGATTCTGGATTTGTATGGTCAGATAGATGCGTATAGCCAGGGCAAATTAAAAGATAAGAAAGGAAATTTTACGTCTAGGAATATGGGTAAGAACGACTTATGGATTGCGGCAACTGCCAGTGCATTTGATATGGTTTTAGTCAGCACTGATCAGGACTTTGTCCATCTTGATGGTGAATTTATCAAACTGAAATATATCGATATCGAAAAATATAGAAAGGGAAAATGAATTAACAGCAGCCCCGTTCGGCGTAGGTTTTACCTACGTCGCAGCATCAAAACCCCGCAATTACTCTCTAAAAAGATTCATATCTTCTCCCCCACCCACTTCCTAGGGATGACTTTCCCATCGTGGTGCTTGATCACATAATCAATCACGATTGTTTTATTACCCGGCAACAGCTCTATTGAACCCTCTGTATTGTATTCCGTCCGCTCTTCTATGAAATAGATGTAATGAGAATTACCAGTAAAATCCCAAACCGTAAAGTCTTCAAATAATCCTGTAATATTTGGGAATCCTGTAGGCCAGTGCGTCCTGTTTATCTTTACTCGAAAGGTATCCGAGGGAGTATCTTCATTGTATCCAAGATACTCACCATAAATGGGTCGATATGCTAGTTCTTCTTCAATCGTAGATGCCGTGTAAGGCACAAAATGAACGGTCCGGGTGACTTGATCCAATCCCGTATCATCTGGGAAGCAGTCCGTATTAGGCGATTCTTGTGCTACCTTTAGCGTAACATCAATATCCCCAGCAACATTTTGGAAGGTAGTGCGGTGGATGCTGTCGTTGAAAGTCCTTGGATCCAGACCAATCTGCCACTCATAATGGTCCATCTCGGAGGAATTGGCCCGAAAATACATGAAGTATGGCCCTCCTTCTAGTATAAACACGGTATCCCGTGTAGGGAGATATATTTCTACGCTTTCTCCATTGGATGACAAATAGCCTTTATTAAAGAAGCCAAAATCCGCATTAGTCTGCGTAGCTGTAAGGCAGGCATCGTAGTTAGAGCAGTCTGGATTGGCAGGATCTAGGCAATCCTTTTTGCAGCCGGTGATAGTGAGGGCTGAAATAAAGGCTAGGCCACTTATGACGATGGAAATGGTGTTGCTTTTAAATTGCATGATAGTGGCTTTGATGGCGTTTATATCAATTTTATGCTTCAAATATAGGCACCTTCCGTATAAAAAAATGTACGGAGCCGAAAAAAC
Source organism: Bacteroidota bacterium (assembly GCA_009908745.1). Lineage (GTDB taxonomy): Bacteria > Bacteroidota > Bacteroidia > Chitinophagales > Saprospiraceae > Phaeodactylibacter. Next base: position 9,845 of record JAAAOU010000504.1, on the reverse strand, counting down.
CGGAGGTAGGCTTGGTAAATGCAAAAGCAAATGCAGATATTTGATTGTAAGACTCTGATGGAAGTTGCAGCATAATTGAAATGTTAGATACTTCAAATATACTCCCCGTTCGTCGTAGGTTTTACCTACGTCGCAGCATCAAAACTCCGTTTTGTATATCTTGCTGAAAAACCAATAGCAGCAGACCTTGCCAGCGGGATACCAAATCGACAATCGAAGCAGGCTGTACTATCTGACTGATATCGCGAGTAGTTGACGGGCTAGACGTCACACTACGACGTAGGCACAGCCTACGCCGAACAGGGGAAAATGAATTAACAGAGTTCTTTTGTTCCATAGCAATGCCGAAAGTCCAGCTGAAATACTACTGTCTTAGCTAAGCCGTTGATAATTGAGCTTTGCGTCTTCTGCGTACGGCACTCATTGAGACACTCTAGGAAGTTAAACTATTTCATATCTTACCCCCTGCACCAACCGACCATAATGCAAGATGACCACCGAGGACCAGTACCGCACCCCCCTTCAGGAACTGTTGGCCCGAATGCAAAACGATGGCACCGACCGGCAGCCCTTGATCGAGCTGGTGCAATGGCTGCGGCCGTCCTCTGCTTCCAAGCCCGAAAAAGCGGCAGAAAAGCTTGACCTCTTGATCTACACGATTCAGGACGACCCTCAGCACCGGGCTACCCTGCGCGACTACATCTATCGCCTATTCGAAAGCCGCAACAGCATCCGGGCCTTCACGGAACTCGGCGTGCAGTCCTTCCGCGGCTTTTTTAGCGAAAGCTGGCGCAAGATGAGCTACAAATTCCTGCCGCCCGCCTACCCGGAAAACGGGCTGATGCAGGACTTGTACTATGTATTTCGCAAACGCAAAGACTACCGCTGGGTGGAGCACATCCCCGCTGCAAAGTGGGCAGAGCTGTTCGCCACCCTCGGCTACCGGGAGCCGCACACCCTGCCGCCCGGGCATCCGGCCCTGCTGCAGCTGCTGAACTGCATTCTGGTGCTTTCCCAGCGCATCACCGCCATCGGGCTAGAGCCGGAGATCGTCGGGAAAATGCCGGAGATCGAGCTGTTTGATTCTCCCTTCATGGTGCAGTCCCGGGAGATCAGCGAGTACCTCAAGCACTTTGACGAGCCGGATTTCGAAAGGACTACGGAAAACGACGACTACCGGCACATCACGGTCATGCTGGCGCAGTGCGAGGATTACATTCAGCGGATTCGCAAGGGCAAGAGCAAATTTGGCACCAGCCTCTCGCTTTCCCAGTCTATCATCCGGCTTACGCAAAATATAGAACGGCTGCGTATTTTCCTGAAGCTCATCCACGCTACTCCGGAACCTGCTTTCAAGGACGAAGCTCATTTCTTCCAGCAGCTCATCCGGGCCGAGAACAAAAAATACAGCCTGCGGCAGCACTTCAACCAAAACCTCAGCTACCTCGCCTTCCAGATTACCGAGCATACCGGCAAAAAGGGAGAATACTACATCACGAGCACCCGCTCAGAGTACTGGAAGATGTTCCGCTCTGCCCTGGGCGGCGGCTTCATCGTCGGCTTTCTGGCCATCATCAAGACGGTGATTTCCAGTCAGGCGCTATCCCTGTTCAACCGAGCCTTTCAGTACAGCATGAACTACTCCCTAGGGTTCATTCTGATCCAATTTACCCACTCCACCCTGGCGACCAAGCAGCCGGCAATGACCGCCTCCAAGGTGGCTGCCGCGCTGGATATCAGCAAGGTGCGGGAGGAGAACATGAAAAATCTGGTGGAGATGATCGTCCGGCTTTGGAGGACGCAGACCGTTGCTTTCGCGGGGAATATCCTGTTCGCCTTCCCGGTTGCCTACGCGGTAGCCTGGGGTATCGAGTACGCAAGCGGGGCCCCATTCGCTTCCGGTTCTAAGGTGGAGAAAATCATCCACGATCTGCACCCGGTCGACAGCCTGGCGCTATTTCACGCCGCTATCGCCGGTGTCTTCCTGTTTCTGGCCGGGCTGATTTCCGGCTACTACGACAACCGCAATGTCTACAGCAAAATCCCCCGCCGCATCCGGGAGCACCGGCGGCTGCAGCGCATCTTTTCGCCAAGGCGGCTGGACGGTATTGCCACTTACGTGGAGAATAACCTGGGGGCACTGGCCGGCAATTTCTTCCTCGGCATCTTTCTCGGCTCAATGGGGCCGATCGGTTACTTTCTGGGGCTGCCGCTCGACATCCGGCATGTGACTTTCGCCTCGGGCAACTTCGGCATCGCGCTGGCGGGCATGGAACCCCCTTTCGATACAGCCGTCATACTCTGGTCTCTGCTGGGCATCGCACTGATTGGACTGATCAACTTCATCGTCAGTTACGGCCTTACCACCGCTATGGCCATGAAATCGCGGAATGTGGACTTCAAAGGCACCCGCTTGCTGCTCCGGCTGTTGCTGCAGCGCTTTTTCTCCCGCCCGCAGGACTTTTTCTGGGCGCCAAAAGACCAACCACCGCCGGAAACCGATGAAGGAGCAATGAAGCCTTTGAACGATGGGACGGATGATGGTCCGGAAGAGGGTCAAAACCGTGCCGGTGAGCAGGCCGGAAAATGATGGCTTCGCAAGCCAGGGCGTTGCCCGCACAACTTTTCATTCTTCCCACGGTCTAGGGTGTGCCAGCTTTTACTATCTTGACCGCCATGAGCAAGATTGAGATTCGAACGGTAAATGTCATTGCAGAGCGCCCGAGGAGTTGCTGGAGGAACTGTTTAGTGCTTATATCCTGTCGTGATTGAGGAGGCGGATAAATGCGGAAAGTTCAGGAGGAACAGCAAAGTGCACGGCAGTAGCCGTAGGGCCGGCAAGAGTTAGCGTGCAAACTGCTGCTCCAGTATCCGGCGCATCATCCGGTCGAGGAAAGCCTGTTTGTCAATTTTCACGCCGATGGTACAGTTTGGTGTTTTGCCTGCTTCAACACGGGTGTAGCCTTGCTCATCCACGTATACATAGGCTTGGCGCGTCTCGAAAAGCGCCGGCCACAGCAGCATGCCGATGGCTACCCCGTCAAACATCTTAGCGGCTACCGCCCAGTCTGCGTGCCGGTACCAAAGCGCGTACAGGTTACCGAGCGCATTGGTAAGCGGGGTGTCGCGCAGGGCCACAGCGGTCAGATAATCATCGCCCAGGATGACATGGTCGGTGATGTCGAGCGGGGCCAGGGTGAGCTTGGCGCCGGCATTCAGCAACCGTTGAGCAGCCGGGATATTTGCCCGTACATTCCACTCCGGAGAGGGTTCGCCGCCATCGTAGCCGACGTCGATGGAGCCTAGCATAGCCACCACCCGTTTGGCTTTCTGCAAAGCGGTGGCATCCTGATCCAATACCGCCTCTATATTGTCGACGGGCCCGACTGTGACCAGGGTGACTTTCCCTGCCTGCTCGTTGAGGGTGCGGCGGATGAAGTCGGCTGCCGGCTCCGGCTGGGGTTGCAGCTGGTCAAAACCCTCGGACCAGGCCATCTGCGTGGACCGGCCTTCCAGCGTACTGTCTTTGCCGACTACCGTTGGCGTGTGCGCGCCCATGTAGACGGGGATGTGCCCCATGCCTGTTTCGTACAGTATTTTGCAGGCCAGTTCCGCGCGGCCGGGCGTATTGCCGTGGCCGACGGTGATGCCTAGAATGTCTAGCTCATCTTGGCTGCTCAGTAGCAGGGCTAGGGCAAAGGCATCGTCGATGTCGCCGCCCAGGTCGCAATCAAAGATGACTTTTTCGGGCTGGGCGGTGGCGGTGCTGAGCATGGTGTAAAATAAAACGAGTCCGAAAAAATGGCTTTTCATGAAGGTGTTATACTTAAATTAACGTGAAGTTTGGCTTCAAGACGAACCTGTGCCTGTAATCGACTTTGCCGAGTAGACAGGTTCTCTGAAGTCGGCATGATAACTGGGCATTTAAAGCAACAAAGGGTGCAGCTGCGATTTGTCCACCTGAATATTTGGCTTGGGTAATTCGAAATAGGGTTGGATATTGTAACCTGCTTGGTTTTACTCGGGTGCAATTCTCACATTACTTTTGCCTATGATGCAAAAGTAACAAAAAATCAAGGCTGTGTGTATTTCTTAACGCGGAGGTGGACCGCGGGAGGCTAAACTGTACAAACTCGCCTTCATGGGTCGTAGCGTCGCTCAAGGGTACGTAGGGTGCTAAGAAGCCGGAAGCTTATAGGTACTGCATCGTGGCTCATACAGTGTACCGTTTCTGAGCTTTGGGGTGGCTTCCGTCACCCCAAAGCTCAGACGCCTCCCGCGGTCCACCTCCACTAAAATCCACAATGCCGTATAGCGTTGCGCTTAATTGCGTAGGCTGCTGAGGTGAAAGGTTGCAGTTAGAAAAGCCCAGTGCTGGTATAATTGCGCTATTCGAGTTCCTTTGCTTTTAATAATAGCACTAGGGCATCCACGTATCGGAGAGCGTTATCTTGCCCTAATCAGGAAACTCCAGGCTTTCCGAAATCCTGCTGAGCTAGAAATTGGACTTCGGTAAAATTACCATCTATTTCAGCAACTTCCGCCGATAAATACCAACTTCTACCGCCACCAGCCCACTTACCACCCCCATCTCCCCCACAAAATAAAGCACCCCCAAGACCGTCAGCTGCTGCCAAAAGTAAACCACGAGTACAGCCGTCAGCACACAGTAGGACAGGTTCGCCACCGCAATGCCCCGCAGGTAGAGCCGCCAATTGGCCGGGAAGCGCGCATAGCAAAGCAGGGAATACAGCGCAAACAACCCGGCGACAGCCGCCAGCGGATACAACACCCGGACCGGCATGCCAAAATAGCGCTCCAAGGGCACAAGCACGAAAGCCAACAACGACGCAGTCAGCAAAGCACCCAGGCCATCAATGAGGAAGAGACGGCGGGGCGGGCAATCTAGAGGCAAGGATAGAGACATAAAAAAGAAATTATGGCAGCTTGCAACTGCGGTTCATCCATAACGAAATACATTTATGGCAACCGTTTACCCGTCTGATCAATATAGTACCATGCTTCACTCTCCCACTGGCTGTGCCCCCCTTCCTGTACCGTGGTGCAGGTATCCGCGACTTTCGCCCGGCCTCCCTTGAAAGGATAGGCGCACTCAAATTGGCAGGGGATAACGACCTCCCCCAACCTAATGGCGTACCCTATTTTCCCGTCACGGAGGACCCGAAACAGCCCTTCCTCCACGTAATCAGGCCCATTGTCGTAGGCAAAAACTTCAAACAGCCGCTGCCCCGACCGGTCGACGCCAATCATCTGACCCGCAGAGTCCACTACCGTGGCAAAGGTCCTGAGCGTATCGGTGAACGTCACATCGTAAGCCTTTGCCGGGATGACCACCTGCCCCGACTGGTCCATAAAAACAAAAGGCTTGCCAAAAGCATACGCGCCGCCGGTCGCCGAACTAGCTAGCAGAAAATCGCTGGTGTCAATCGTAGACAGGTCGATGTCTTGGTACTTGGCGGTTGCTTCCGGCACTTCCTCGGGCGGGCTGCCGCAGGACAAGAATAGACAAAGCAGGCTGAGGAATAGGAGTTGGGTAGGCATCGGTTTGGGGGTTTCCATAATCATAAGGTGTTTTCTATACATCTGGCCCTCAATGGCTGAACAGACAATAGTCAATGAGCAGACAAGTTAAGGAAAAAATACTTAGCTTTCCAGTTGAGTGATAATCCAAAACCGTAAGTATGACCCACCCCACCATCTTCATCACCGGTGCCGGCAAGGGCATCGGCAAAGCGACCGCCCTGCTGTTTGCCCAGCGCGGCTGGTTCGTCGGCCTGTCGGACATCAACGCGGCGGCCCTGCAGGCCGTGGCAGCCGAAATCGGCGAAGCGCATTGCTCCACCCACATTATGGACGTCCGGGATATTGAGCAAGTCCGCACCGCTATGGCCGACTTTGGCGAGCGCACCGGCCAGCGGATGAATGCCCTTTTCAACAACGCCGGTATCCTCATACCGGGCGGTTTTGAGCAGATGCCGCTTGAGCAACACCACGCCCTGATCGACGTCAACCTTACCGGCATCATCAATGTCACCCACTGCGCCCTGCCGTTGCTGAAGAACACGCCCAAGAGCGCCGTCATCAACATGTGCTCCGCCTCGGCCATTTACGGCAACCCGGAACTGACGACCTACGCGGCTACCAAATCGGCCGTGAAATCGCTAACCGAGGGGATGAATATGCTATTCCGCAAGCATGATACCCACGTCGCCGACCTCTCCCCCGCTTACGTACGCACAGACTTGGTGGCAGATGTGCAGCAGGACATGGAACTGCCCGACCGGGACGTTAAACTGGGTGCAGAGGACATCGCCCGGGCCGCCTGGAAAGCAGTGCACTCCAAGAAAGTACACCACTACATCGGCTTTGATTCCAATTTCTTCCGCTTTTGCAAATGGCTACTGCCCACCGCCGTGCTGGAAGGGATACTCAAAGCGACCTACTACAAACGGGCATTGGCAAAGAACTGAATAATGTGAAGTTTGCCGACAACAACTTAGTCGTCAACTTAATAATCCCCTTTCAATTGCTGCTCCAATCCCGTAGGGCTTTCCTGCGGGTAAAAGCGGCCCAAAGTGCTACGCCCTGCGGAAGGGGGCAATAACGACCGCTGCATCCGGGAGGCAGCCCCGGTCCTTGGCAAACAAGTATTTGCCGTTCTCCCCTATTCCAGCCGTTCTATCAACTTTTGCAGTGCTTCTTGCGTACGCCTATTGGTACAACCCGCCTTGATGCGCCGCAGCTGCTCCACATCGATCACGGCTGCCGGCCCCAGCTGCCCCAGCAACTCAATAAGTTTTTGCCGGACGACCCGCTTGTCAGATTGCTCCAACTCCGCCAACAATACCGGCGCAACGCGGTCCCCGATGGACAGCAGTTTCTCCTCGGCAGCCTCTACCGTCCCAGAGGTATTCAGCTGTTGGGTGAGCTTGCTGATCAGGTCTACAGTAACGGGCTGATGGACCCAATCCGGGTCCAGCTCGGTTAAGGCCTCGATGATAAGCGGGCGCAAGTCGCCGGAGGCCCTATCAAATTGCTGGACGAGCAAAGGGATTACCTCCTCCTTCTCTTGCGTACTCTTGGCAAGCAGTTCTACGCAGGCCTTACGGATACCCAAGCCTTCGTGTTCTTCAAAGCAAGTCATCAGTGCTTTGGCCAGTTCAGGGTCGGGTGGCGATTTGGCGTTTAGGATTTCCAAAACGGACTGCAAAAGCCGCTTGGGCCGCTCCATTTCTTGCTGCAGCTCATAGCCGTACCACGACAGGTTATCGATAAATTTAGCTTTGCGCAGGCGAAATTCCTCCACCGTGCTTTTGGAAAAAATAAAGCCCAGTTTTTCAAAGGTCGCCTCGATGTCCTCTCGCTGCAGCTCGCCGTGCTGAAAAACAATCTCCCGGTAAAAGGCGGTGGCTACCTCAGCATCTTGCTTTTGCAAAAGCGCTACCGCGTCTCTCCGCAGTTCTTCCTGCTCTGCAGCCAGCAACTTGAACAGCAGCGGCAACCCTTCTTCCTCTATCGCCGGGTAGTTGGCCATTGCCTTGACCGTCTTGTGGCGCAGTACGGCGTCGTCGTGATCGAGCAGCGGGTAAAGCAGAGATTGATCGACGGTTTCGGGTCGGTCTAGCTCTGCCAAGGTCTCCACGGCAGCTTCCAGCAGGAGTTTAGCGTCCGCTTTCTGCAAAATATGCCGAATAGCGGCGACTACGCCCTCCGATTTGTTATCGACCCTGTTCCACGCACGCAAGGCTTTAGCTTTCTGCAATTCATCCGAAGCCCCATCGGGTTGCAGCACTTCTTCCAGGTACGGCTCTGCCGCCGGGCCGATTTTCGACAGTACGGTCATCGCGCGATTGGCGGTCAAATGCCCTTTGCCTAACTTTTTGATCAAAAAGGGGAGCTGACTCAGCGCCTCGTTATTGGCCGGCCAATTGGGATCAATGGCTTTCAGCGTTTCCGCCGCCAGTTTCCGCTCCGGTGCTTTTTCTGCAAACAACTTTTCGATCAGCGCCGGTATGGCTTTTTCCGCTTCCGGGCCTAGCTCTTGCAGACGCTGCATGGCATCTTTCCGCTTCTCGGCGCGGTCCTGTAGGTTTTTGCCCGGGTGGTTCAGGCGCGTTATCAGAAAATCAACGTCGTAGCCTACTTCCTGAATGATATCCGCCACGTCATTAGGGACACTTTGAGGGTGGGAAGGACGTTGGCTCTGCTGCTTCGGCGGCGTGCGGCGAAAGGCGCTGGCAATTTTCTTGAGAAGGCTCATAGACGGGCAGGTTTGTTTTCGTTTTGGTGCTTTATAATTGTTAAGGTAGCGAAAATCGGGCAAAATGGATACAACAGTTTACTTTTTTTGCCAGACAAGGCGCTGTTGCTTCCGGTGAACCACGCAAAATCCGTACCTTCCAATGTCATGGAAACGTTGCTGGCAGCAGCCGAGCAAACCATACCCAAAAAATAAACCCGAACCACCATGAGCCACCCCTCCCTCCTACTCGTCACCGGACTGCCCGGCACCGGCAAGACCACTTTTGCAAAAGCACTGGCGGACCATCTAGGTGCGAAACACCTGAACACCGACGTCATACGCACGGAAATGGGGCTGCGGGGACAGTACGACCAAGCCACCAAAGATAAAGTGTACCATGTGTTGGAAGAACGCACCCAGCATTTCTTGGCAGACGATAGAACGGTGGTCGTAGACGGTACGTTCTATTTGCAGAAGCTACGGGCAACTTATCAGCGGCTGGCGGAAGCGAAGGCTTGCCCCATCCGATGGTTTGTCGTAGAAGCGCCGGAAGTGCTGATCCAACAGCGGATGCGACAGCAACGGGCGCATAGCGAAGCGGATTTCGAGGTATACCAAAAAATCAAGGAGCAGTGGGAGCCTTTCGAGGGGCGTACCGTGGCCATTCCCACCGGCCCTATCCAACGTATGCTCACCACTGCCATGAGACACTTACCGACATGAAACAAGAAGACATTCAACAGCTGCTGGCTACGCTGGGCAAAACCGAATATGAACTGGAGGAAACCCATATCTCTTGGGTGTTGCTGGGCCCGCAGTGGGCGTACAAAATCAAAAAACCTTTACAATTCGACTTTCTGGACTTCTCGACCCTGGCACAACGCAAGCACTACTGCGAACGCGAAGTGGAACTCAATAACCGCCTCAGCGAGGGTATTTACCAAGCCGTGCTGCCGGTGCGGCAATCCGATGGGAAGTTCCGCTTAGGAGAGGAAGGCCAGATCGTCGACTACGCCGTACAGATGAAGCGGATGGACAGCGATCAACGGATGGACCTGCGCTTGCAGGCGGGTAGTGTGGGCGAACGGGAAATGCAGCAGCTGGCTGGTCAGCTCTCGGCCTTCCACCAGCGGGCAGAAAGCATCCAACAGCCTGTTTCCATAAAACAGCAGTTCGAAGATTTCGCTGACATCCTTTCCGCCCGCACAACGCTGGAAGAGCTGCACGGCAAAGCAGCGGGTAAACACCTGGAGGAAAGCGTGGGGCGCGCGAAATCATTTCTGGCGCAGCATGCCGAGCGGATGGAAGCCCGGCAAACCGCTGGCTTTGTCGTGGACGGGCACGGCGATTTGCACGGCCGCAATATCTTCCTACTGGACCCGCCCGTGATTTTCGACTGCATCGAATTTAACGATGAGCTGCGCCACATCGACATCTTGGACGAGCTCGCTTTTCTCTGTATGGATTTGCATTATCACCAACAGCCGCAGTTGGAAGCCGCACTGCTTCAGGCCTACCGGAAGCGCCACGAAGTATTCCATACGCCCGAGGACTGGCAGCTGTTCCGCTACTACAAGTGGTA
>JAAAOU010000125.1 GCA_009908745.1 Bacteroidota bacterium | reverse complement strand
GCTATGCCTGTGCTTTTTGCTCCCACAGGCCACAAAAATAAAGTCGTCAAAATTTCACCTCTCGTGACCGAGGGGAGTATAGACATTCAGGTTTTTTATCATTCCCCAAACTGACTTTTATCGTTTACATTCAGCATCTACCGTATTAAACTTACAATCGTACCGCACACCACCCTAGGGGGATTGTTTGTAAAAGAGAACAGAACCACATTACCAATGAAAAAGATATTTGACCCCAAAACCATCGCCGTGATTGGTGCCTCCAATAATGAAGGGAGCGTAGGATACGCCTTGATCCGCAACATGATCGGATCCGGTTTTAAAGGCACGGTTTACCCCATCAACTACAAGCACAAGAGCATCTACGGCGTGCGGAGTTACGCCACCCTCAAGGACACGCGGGATGAGATAGACCTGGCGATTATTGCTACGCCCGCTGCCACCGTACCGGATATCGTTCAAGAATGCGGCGAACATGGAGTGGGGGGTATTGTCATCATTTCCGCCGGCTTCATGGAAGCGGGGGAAGACGGCAAGCAGAAAGTCGAAAACATTCTGCAGACGGCCCGGAAGTACGACATGCGGATTATCGGACCCAACTGCCTGGGCTTTATAAAACCCTCCATCAAGCTGAACGCCAGCTTCGCCAATAAGATGGCGCTCCCCGGCAAGATTGCCTTCATTTCTCAGAGTGGGGCTTTGTGTACGGCTATCCTCGACTGGTCGGTGGAGCAAAATGTAGGATTCAGCCATTTCGTGTCCATCGGTTCTATGGTAGATGTCGGTTTCCATGACCTGATCGATTACTTTGGTTCCGACCCGGGCACCAGCAGTATTGTCATCTACATGGAGTCCCTGACGAACGCCCGGAAGTTTATGAGTGCCGCCAGGGCTTTTTCCAGGACCAAGCCGATCATCGTCCTCAAAGCGGGCAAGAGTTCGGCGGGTGCCAAGGTAGCGATGTCCCACACCGGCACCCTAGCCGGCAACGACCGGGCTTTCGATGCTGCCTTCAAACGGGCGGGGATTATCCCAGTCAGTGATATCGAAGAATTATTCAATGCGGCACAAGCGCTGGCGATGCAGCCGCGGCCACAGGGCAACCGGCTGGCTATCGTCACCAATGCCGGCGGCCCGGGCGTGCTGGCTACCGACCGCATCGTCCGCCTAGGCGGCAAGATGGTGGAGCTGTCCGGCGATACCCTTGAAAAGCTTGACGAGGCGCTCCCGCCCGTATGGAGCCACGGCAATCCCGTTGACGTGCTCGGAGACGCCGGTGCCGACCGCTACGGCACCGCCGCCGAAGCCTGCCTGCAAGATCCGAATGTGGACGGCCTGCTCGTCATCTTAACCCCACAAGCCATGACCGACCCGGCAGCTATTGCCCGGGAAATCGCCCGCGTCTCCCGCGATCATAAAAAGCCAGTACTCGCTTCTTGGATGGGAGAAACCGATGTAGCGGAGGGCCGCGATATTCTGGAGGATGGGGATGTGCCGGTTTACCGGGTACCCGAAAATGCCGTCAACACCTTCATGAATATGTACTGCTACACCCGGAATATCGAAGCGCTCTACGAAACGCCGGCCACCATCCCCCATCAGTTCGACCCCGCCAAGGATAAAAACCGGGCCCTGCTCGACCGCATCATCAAAGAGCAGCGATTTGTACTGACAGAAGATGAAGCCAAGGATATTCTGGTCAACTACCAGATTCCGGTTACCCAAAACACCATTGCCACCACGGCGGAAGAAGCCGCCGAAATGGCGGAGCAAATTGGCTTCCCGGTGGCCATGAAGATTGCTTCTCCGGACATCACCCACAAGACGGACGTCGGGGGAGTCGTCTTGCACATCGATAGCCAGGAAAAAGCAAAAAGAGAGTTTGCAGATATTGTCGGCAGGGCAAAAGCGGCCAAACCCGATGCCGATATTCACGGTGTGCTCGTCGAAGAAATGGTTTCCAAAAGGTACGAGCTGATCATCGGCTCCAAAAAGGACCCTATCTTCGGGCCGGTGATCGTCTTCGGGATGGGCGGCGTTGCCGTGGAAGTATTCAAGGACCTCAATGTCGGGTTGCCCCCCATGAATATGGCCCTCGCGCAGCGGCTGATCGAAGATACCAAGATATACCAGCTCCTCAAAGGGTACCGAGGTATGGAAGGGGTGGACATCAAATCAATACAATTCCTGCTGTATAAGTTTGCCTACCTGATCATGGATTTCCCCGAGATCAAAAGCATTGATATCAACCCCTTTGTAGTCGATGAATCGGGCGGCCTCGTACTCGATGCCAAGGTCATTCTCGACGAGGAAGTAGTCGACGAGGAAATCAAGCCGTATTCCCACCTCGTTATTTCACCCTACCCGCAGGAATACACCTTTGATTATCGCCTGCGAGACGGCACCGAAGTGGTTATCCGCCCAATCCGGCCCGAAGATGAACCCCTGGAAGAAGCCTTCTTCGGAAAGCTGTCCAAACAAACGCAGTACTACCGCTTCTTCGGCCTCGTTGGCCATGTAAACCACGAACTGCTGATCCGCTACACGCAGATCGACTACGATCGCGAGCTGGCGCTGATTGCCGAAATCGAAAATAAAAGCGGTGAAAAGGAGATGATTGGCGTAGTCCGGATGGTGAACGATGCCGATGAAAAGAGCGCCGAATTTGCCATCGTGGTAGCTGACAAGTGGCAGGGGCAGGGCCTCGGCAATTATATGACCGACCTGATCCTGAAGATATTCAAAGAGCGGGGGGTCGAAAAGATCTACGCGAATGTCCTTCAGGCGAATACGACCATGCTGCACATGTTCAGAAAACGCGGTTTTGCCATAAAGAATATAGACTTTGAATCTTCCTACGCGGAGCTGAAACTGAACAAGGATGAAATGCAACCTGAACTGAGGGAAGGAGGATAGTAAGCGTGGGTTGGGTTTTTGAACTATGGTATATCATCAACCCTTTTTTTACTTGAAATTGTTAGGGGAATCTAGTTTGCCTCAAAAAATAGGAGGTGATTCAAATATTCCAGGTTGTCAGGCTATAGCTTACGGCCATTACCGGGGCCATTGGTGCAGTCTAGGTTGCAGCGTACCTAAATTAGAAGAACTCAATACCTCCAATGCGCCGACGCTTTCCCTTCTACTTCTCGGAATCCGAAAGCTTAGCTTTAGCAACCTGGTAAGCCAGTAAAATACATCGGACTACATAAGCCGAACACATCAAGATGACAGAGAGCAGCAGCCATTGCAGCTGATGCGCCCACACGGCCCATAAGCCCAGCAATGCGAACAACCCGTAGGTGACCACCAACCCCCTTTTGGGGGGATGGTACGTACTTTCATCCGAAAGCTCAAAAATCGGGATCGTTGCGAAAGCTGTGAAAATAGCTGCGTAAATGAGCGCCGTCGTACCAGGGTATACCGCAAAAAACAATATAGAAAGCAGGCTCATACACAGTAGCACCATAGCTGCCAGCCCATAGGGTTTTTGCTCCGGCAACAGTATACGGCGGGTCTGTTTGCCCATGTACAAGCGCACCAGCCCAAACGGCCGCCTGAAATGGTAAAGCAAGACGGGTACTGAAATATACGTAAAGGCAAAGAATATCCGGCTATATAACGGCGCCTCCCCCAGACGCTCCGCCGCTACAAAGAAAAGACCCAAAAGAAAAAGTATTCCCACAAAGGCGATGCGCGGGGGTACCTTTAGGCTCAAAATAGCTTTGCGGATTTTCTCACCGAGTCTGTACCACGGCAGATTAGCAAGTTTTGCTTCCTGCGCCGCCCGCTTCAATTCCCTGTGATCCGGGTGCAGGCGAAGAGAATGCAGTGCCAACTGATACGCCTGAGCCGGCTTGCCATGCTCTATCAATACCGTGATTTTGTGGATCAGCCCGCTGGGGCTGGTTGGATTGCTGCGCAGAACCTGATCAGCAAGCGATTTGTCCTGAGCTTCGCCGGTGATGGTCTGGAAGAGCGTAATCACCTCAGCGACCCCCTCGCTCCCCGGGTCAATTTCCCGGGCGGATTGTATGGCTTCCCTAGCTATTTCAAATCGCATGGCACGTATTTCCACATCGGCCAGCAGCAGATAAGCCTCCAAATCCCTGTTATCTTGCTGCAATACGGAATGCGCTATTTGCCGGGCCTGACCCAAGTCAGATCTTGACAAGTACAGTTTCCCCTTGAGCAGAAGAAACTCCGGGCTGAAGGGTATAAGCTGTAGCTGAGCGTCGACAATACGCTCCGCCTCCTCCGTTTGGTCGGTTTGCAAAAACCCCAACGCTAGGTAATATTTTGCCAATACAGCGTCCGGAGACTCGAGGAGCACGTTCTTAGCTAGCTCTTTTAGCGCTTCCCATTCTTGGCGGTCAGCCAACAGTGCCGCCTTTTGCTGTAAGCCATAGTCCATACAGGAGAAAATTAGTGGTCTACGAAGATACAAAATACAGGGCACTTTAGCAGCAAACCTCAGAGCTGCCCCTGCCGCTACCCCAGAGCAGACTATCGCCCATTACTCTGCCTTTCGCAAGCCCACCGCCAACAAGCGCGCCACCATAGCCGCCGTGGCCTCCAGCCGCTCCTCCGTCTCTGCCAGCGCCTGCTCCAGCGTCACCGGCCGGTTCTGAATCGCAAAAGCCGCATCCAATCCAATCTCATCCAGCTCCGCTGGGCCGGCGAGCAAACTGCCACAGAGCGCAATGGCCGGAATACCCCGCGCACGGGCAGCCCCCGCTACCCCTTTTACCAGCTTGCCGCCTTTGGTCTGCGCATCCAGCTGCCCCTCCCCCGTAATGACCACCTCCGCCGTTTCCAGCGCCTCGGTAAAGCCCGACAGCTCCATCACCGTCTCAATGCCCGACTGCAAATGCGCGCCCAAGAACGCCATACTGCCCGCACCCAGCCCGCCGGCTGCACCAGCCCCCGGCACCTCCACCACCGCTTCGCCGCAGAGGCCCTCCAGCTTCTCCCCAAACGAGCGCAAGCCCTCGTCCAGCAGCTCCACCGCCGCATCGTCCGCCCCCTTCTGCCGGGCAAACACCCGCGCCGCGCCATTCGGGCCGTACAGCGGGTTGTCCACATCGCAGAGCGTAATGAACTCCACTTGGTCCAAGTCAATTGCCAGATGGCTCTTGTCGATATGCGCCACTGTGCCTAAATGCTCCCCCTTCGCATGCAGCAACTCCCCCGACTCATCCAAGAATCGATAGCCCAGAGCCGCCGCCATGCCCATCCCCGCATCGTTGGTAGCGCTGCCGCCTATGCAAAGTACTATCCGCTGCGCCCCCTGCTCCAGCGCGTGCCGCATCAATTCCCCCGTACCGTAAGTAGAGGTATTCAACGGGTCACGCTCCTCCGGCTTCAGCAGTTGCAAGCCCGAGGCCGCCGCCATCTCGATATACGCCGTCTTGCCATCCCCCGACAAACCATAACTCGCCTCCACCGTGCGGTACAGCGGATCATTCACCGTCAGGCTCACCATCCGGCCGCCGCTGTGGTACGTCAGCACCTCTGCAGTCCCCTCTCCCCCGTCGCCCAGCGGGAAAACCAGCGGCTCTATCCCAGCCAGGCCCTGCTTCAAACCACGCGCCACCGCCTCGCACACCTCCGGCGCCGACAATCCATCCTTAAACGCATCACTAGCCATTAGCACTTTCATCGTACACGCATTTGTTCCGCCTTAAATTCCGGAATTTTTCGCCATCCACCAAGTTTAATGGGAGCCTGTAAGGAGAAAAGGGTGTGCCCGCCTGGCCAGCTCCCGAACCCGCCTGCTGGCCAGGCGGTCGCTACGCTACACTGCTCACTGCCGTTCGGCCAGGGGGCAGTAAGCGGTAAAGACAACAGATGGCTTTGGCATCCCACCATTCACCCCACTACCCTGCTCTTTGATTTCAAAAGCCCCCTGTCTGGCCCTGCCGGGCCACAGTTCCGCATCGCTCACGCAGCAGGCCGGCCCGCATTATACTTACGTCACAGCGTAATCAAAATTTAACTATTCAGCACCGAATTGTGCTATATAATAGTTGCTTCAAGTTGAGAAATATTGTGCTTTTTACTATTTTTGTAGAGTCATAAAACTTTTACTATATGCGAGCGCCTCTTTATCTATATATCCCTTTGTATTGTCTTTTGAGTATTTTCACATGCCCAGCTCAAGCCCAAACTTTCCCTTGTGATGGACGCCTGATCATTTCTTTACATCAAAATAGCCCTCCAAATTACACGTATTGGGTAGATGTAAGCAACGATCTACAAGCCGATTTTGAAGCCTTTGTGACCTTTCCCAATATTTATTTTGGTGCGATGGGTTACAACCCTATCGACAATTACATTTACGCCTGCCAAAGGGAGAGCAGTAATATCGTACGATTGAAACAGGACGGCAGCTTTGAAGTAATAGGCGAGATCCCCTCCGAAGAATTGTCTAATCCCGCAGCTGCGGACTGTACGCCGGAAGGCTTATACGTTTGCTGGGAGCATAAAATCAATAAGCTGCTCTTCTTTGAAGTCGTAAATGAGTTTGAACTCGTAGAGGAAATCGAAATATACTGGGCACCGACTAGCGGCAATACTGGTATTTATTCTGCTCGTATTGACGATATTGCGATTGACCCTTTCGAGCCAGATGTAGCTTATGCTTTCCAACGCAACTATCAATGGGACAACTCCGGGCCGGCTGCTACACGTGGCTCGTTGCTTCGCATCAATATAGACCGGGATGATCCAGAAGCGGGGCAAATTTCGGTAATAGGGGAAGTCCCCGCCGATATCGTACGCCACATCGGAGGCCTGTTTTTTGATAGCCGAGGAAACCTTTACGGCTATGGCTCTTTGCAAGGGGCACCAAACTTGACTCAAAACCGCTTTATAAGTATTGACAAGACTACCGGAAATGCCGAACTCATCGGTATTGGACCGACAGGAGTAGGAAACGATGGCTGCTCTTGCCCCTATGGCATTCTATTCGAAAAAACAGTTAGCCAAGACAGTCTTTATTGCAATACGGAAACGGTGACGTTCGATATCAACATTCAGTCGAGGCACGTTGAAGATATCAGTGGCGCAATATTTAGAGACACGCTTCCTGAAGGGCTTATCATCAGCGACATCAATACCAATATAGACGGCATCATTACGCCAGGTACGGGGGCGGGCAGCTCTATTTTGGAACTGACCGATGTTTATTTATCAACTGGAGAGGCATACTACTTGGAGATAACTGCCGAGTTACAGCAAATAAACGCGGGGAGTTACCAAAACCAAGCATTCCTTTCCAATCTACCGAGTGAGCTAGGGGCTGTCATGCTATCTGATAATGCTAATACTCAGGAGGTTCTTAATGACCCTACCCCCTTTGAGGTGCTGCCTGGAATCGAGCTTGATGTGATAGACACGGCCACCGTTTGCGCCGGCGCACCAATAGCAATACGGCCAAGCGGCAACCTTCAAGGGGCCACTATTTCTTGGACTTCCCCCTCCGACGATATCCTTATCTCGAGCGTATTCACCCCCCCTCAGCCTGCTGCTACGGACGAAGGGTTATATCAGGTCGAAGCCTCAAACGGTTGGTGCAATGACTCTACTACTTTCTGGTTGGATGTAGTATCTTCGCCCAGCCTGTTGCTTGACTCCTTTTTGGCATTTGACTATTGTGAAAGCCAGACACTTCGACCAATCGTACAGGATTCCACCGGCTGGCTCGATTTCCAATGGGCTCCTGAAGGCGGGCTGAGCTGTACGGATTGTATGTACCCAGCGCTCTTGGACAGGCCGCAGCCTTTTTATACCCTGACCGTCACTAATGAAGCGAATTGCAAAGACAGTGCAACAGTTGTAATAGATACCGATATAAACACCAACGTTTACCTCCCCGATGCATTCAGCCCAAATGATGATGGCACCAATGATACATTTACCTTGTATCCAAGTTGTGCGGTCAAACAGATTCTGAAATTTTACATCTTTGACAGGTGGGGCAATCAGGTCTTCTCAGCCAAAAACTATGACCCTAAAGTCAATCAGGCAGCATGGGACGGCACCGCCAAGGGTAAAAAAATGTCCACCAGTTTATTCACTTGGATGGTAGAGGTGGAATTTTTGAATGGCACCACTGAAGTTCTATCTGGAGACGTGCAGCTGATAAGATAAGCCCCCCTCATGCTTTCCAACAACATCCGGCGATACTAAATACCGAGTGAGCAACCTCCAGACTTCGGCGAAGTTATACCTTTCACTAATGCAGAATGGTGATAGTAAAGTTTATCTAAAGAAAGCTGGGGATGCTATATATTATACCTTATCACAAACCCTGGCAGAACTTATTGGAGAGTTTAGATTCTTTTACACCTGACTCCGTGGATGAAAGACTTTGCGACAATAGAGTATGGAAAGATTCGAGCTGACTTGGAAAAAATGGAACACCTTGGACCATTAGATGCCTTGATTGCCGCACATGTTAAGAGCCAGAAACTGACCATAGTGACTAGTAATGAGAAAGAATTCATAAGGACACCGGATTTTAAAATAGAGGATAGGGTAAAAAAACAAGCAACAAAACGCCCCACTGTGGCATTATATGAGATGGGTATCAACCCGCAGTTCGAAAATTACAGCATGAACAATAAGCAACTGAATACGGAGATCAAAGAAAAGCTAGGCAACTGGAAAGCGATCATACAAGAATACCAGACCCCCAGTAACAGAAAGGCAGCCTTGCAAATACTAACCACTTTTTTACCCTTTATCGCTTTGTGGGCCTTGATCTACTTTACCATGCAATACTCAGTTTGGCTGAGCATCCCCCTGTTCCTGATCAATGCCTTTTTCCTGGTCCGGATTTTCATCATACAGCACGACTGCGGGCACCAATCCTTTTTCCGGTCCAAAAAGCTGAATGACGTCATTGGCACCGTCTGCAGCATATTTAGTGTCATTCCTTATAAGTACTGGTCCAAAGTCCACAATTTCCACCACGGCCATTCCGGCCAGCTCGAGGTGCGGGAGATTGGCGACATTCCTACCATGACGCTGCAGGAATACGCGAATGCCAATTGGTGGGAAAAAATACAGTACCGCCTTTTCCGCATGCCCATCGTCACTTTCGTCGTGGCGCCCGTATACTATCTGTTGGTCCCCTGCCGATACCCCACCATCCATTTCAGTAAATGGGGTAAATACATGAAAATGGTCATCAAAGACAATTTCTGGATTGCCCTGGCCTACATCGTAGTCGGCACGCTGGTAGGCTGGCCCATGTTCTTGCTGATTCAACTCACGCTCGTCACCCTTTTCGGCGTCGTAGCATTCTGGTTTTTCTACGTACAGCACCAACATGAATTCACCTACAAGCAATGGAAGCACAACTGGGACTTTGTGCTGTCGGCCATCCGCGGCAGCACCTACTACAAGCTACCGCGGGTCTTTCACTGGCTGACGGGCAATATTGGCTACCACCACATCCACCACCTGAGCAGCCTCATCCCCAACTACAACCTGCCCAAGTGCTTCAAAGAACAGCCTATCCTGAGTGAATACGTCACGGAGATCAAGTTCTGGGAAAGCCTCAAAATGATGAAGTACAAACTGTGGGACGAGGAGCAAGAAAAAATGATCAGCTTTTCGGAATACCGGAAGATCAAACGGATGCGGCTGAGTGCCTGAGCTGCTGCCAGTAGTGCCCCTCTAATCCATGGTTATATGAACGGGACTTAAAAGAAGCAGACTCATAATGTCAAGGTTTAGGTTTACTGTATGACTGCTTATCGGGTTCAACCTGCACATACTTGCTTAGTGCCCACTCAAACCAGGTAGCAGGCAACAGGTTTTTCAACGTAATGGAAAGCCGTTGCAGGGGCTTGCCGACGGTATAGTGAGGGGGGAGAAAAGGACGCTCTGACAGCCTGCCGATCGATTGGGCCGCTTTATCGGCCGGCATGCCCTCCTCCACTTCTCGGTCTATTTGTTCGCAGGTCTTTTCGAAAACAGCCGCGTAGGGGCCGTTGGCTTTGTAGGACTTGATCCGGTTGGCATTGATATTAGTCCTCACATCTCCTAGCAATACGCTACAAACCTGAATGCCGAATGGTTTGGATTCCAGCCGCAGTGATTCGGTCATTGTGCACAGTGCAGCCTTGCTCCCGCAATAAATACCTCTAAAAGGCAGGCCCACCCTCGCGCCGATCGAACTAATGTTGATGATCTGCCCCCTTCCCGCTTGGCGCATAGAAGGCATCACGGCCTGGCAGACCCTGATTACCCCGCATACATTGGTGTCAAAAACCCGGCGGGTCGATTCAAGGGAGGCCTCTTCCAACGAAGCAGCTATGCCAATGCCCGCGTTGTTGACCAAGAGGTCAATACGCCCGGATTGCTCCAGCATCCGCCCTACTGCTTGTTCAATGCTAAGTGCGTCCCGCACATCCATTTGCAGCATGGTATACGCCTCGTTTTGATGTGGATACGCATGACGGCTTGTGCCGTATACTTCATGGCCGGTGGCAGCAAAGTGGCCCGCTAGTGCTTTTCCGAGCCCGGAGGATGCTCCGGTTATCAATACAGTCTTTTTCATATCCCAAGGGCAGTGTTGCTATTTAGTGTGCCTCCAAGATCAGTGATTCTGCAAGCATAGCGGAAGTCTATTTCCCTATCCACACATAGTTTTTTATTGAATATCCATAAAAACCTTCTCTGCCGCGCCAACAGGCATTGAATAATTCGTAAATTACAATCGTCAATTGATCCTTTCAACGAATACATTAGGTCCGTGGAACATCAACCTGAAGCGTTTCAGCAAAAGTTGTTTGATGAAGTACTGAAGCGGTTTTCCAGTAAATCCGAAGCCATCAATGCGTTGGCGGAAATACTATCGGTAAACCGGGATGGCATCTACCGGAGGTTAAGGGGCGACACTTTTCTTACCGCCCCGGAGATCCAACGGCTAGCAGCCCACTACGGTATATCTCTCGATGAGCTCGCACATGAGGACACTGACAAGATCCTCTTTTACTACAGCTTGTATGAACAGGATATCAACAGCTTCTGGGACTTTCTACTATTGCTGAACCAGCACCTGCAGGAATTCGTCAAACAGCCGGAGCTTTGGGTGTACTACAGCTCACAGGAGATCCCCATCTTCATCACCATGATGTACCCCAAGCTGTTTGCCTTCAAAATGTATGTAAATGGCCTGACCACCTGGCACCTAGACTTCCTGAAAGACAAGCCCTTCGATTTTGATCTGCTGAACCCTAGAGAGCAGGCGCTTGCCAAGAAGACCAGCCAAATCTACTGCACCATCAACTCCACCGATTTCTGGACCCTCTCGCTGCTTCAGCAATCGCTCAGCCAAATCGAATACTTAGCCATGGAAGGGCGTTTCAGGTCTTTCGATATATGCCACGAGCTATGCATAGAACTGCGGGAACTCACCCGCCACGCCCGCTTGATGGCAGAAGCAGGCAAAAAATTCATGCCGGGCCATGAGCCAATCCAAGAAAACGGCGTGTTCGACCTTTTCCACAGCGAGCTGGCCGTCACGAATACCACCATTCTAAGTATTTCGCAGCGCCGACATGGCCTATACAATGCCTTCGACAACCCTAACTTTCTGTTTACCAGCAACCAAAGGCTCTGCTTGCTGAAGGAAGCATGGTTTAGAAAAGTAAAGCAATACTCGGTTTCCATAAGCGTACACTCCAGTAAAAACCGTAACCATTATTTCAATCAGCTTGAAAACAAGATTGAAAAAACGATGAAGCGTATGGAATATGCCTTTAGTTAGAGCTGCTAACAGCATCGGAATTGCAGTGCTAACTCAAAATCCGTTTTTCCTTTTTGGCTTTGTTTTCTAAGGCTACACCAATGGCCGAACCTAACATAACCCCCATCAGCAACCCAAGGACCAGATACCCCAGCAACAACCCTAACAAAAGCCCAAACTGCATCCCCAGTGCAGCCCCCAAAGACAGGTAGGTGCCTTTATTGACGATATTGTATTTCTTCTTAATTTCCTTTTTGAAGCTTGACAGCTTCGAGGGATAGGCACCATACTCCACTTTCTCTCCATCCTCTTTTGTGGGCAGGGCATCGATTATGGCTTCAAGCTTGGTTTTGAATTCGCGCAGTTCTGCATCATCATCAATTTTTGCAGGTGCCAGGTACAACGCACTTTTTATGTAGCTGTATCCTGCCTTTGTTTGTTCTTTGGCGGTATAGTTCTTGGTCTTAGATTCTAATCTCTCCGATTGTGATTCCATCCAGTTTTCGATTTCCATGTCGCGCTTATTTTGTTCTTGTGGCACCCTGCGGCAGCCCATACATGAACCGCCTGCCCAAATCTACGAATTCCCGCCTATAGCCGGGCAATATCCAAATAGCCATTACAATTGCTGCAAGCCCGATCAGAACCCTCAGCAGCCTAGAATGGTCGTCGCCTAGAATGCTTGCAACGATCGCCTCGTGCCGGGGCACAATATTTAGAACCTCGCAAACGAGACCGTTTACCAGCCAGACTGTTGCTATTATTATCGCCAGTGCGGTATGTAAGCTTTTTTGCTGCAACTTGGCGGCCGTTTATAAGCTGAGGACCCGAAATTGGGGAATGCAGCTTCATCAAAGACCAAAATACAAAAAACGGCACCGACTGTTCGTTCTTGTTGTATCTGCAAGCAACAATTTAAGGGCGCAAACCGGATTGACGTATCCGCCTCCCTTTCATCTGTTATACTTCCCCAACCACTTTCTCCTCCAACACCCCCAACAGCTTATGCAACGTCTTCTGGAAGGCAAGCAGCTCCCCCTCCGAGATCGCCCCCGACTGAAAAGAGCCAAGTATACGCTGCGGGATGAGGCTCGCCTTTTCCCGGAGCCCCTGCCCCTGCTCTGTAAGCGAAACGAGAACAGTGCGCTCGTCTGCCTGAGCGCGCTCCCGCTTGACTAGCCCTTTTTGCGTTAAGCGCTTCAACAGGGGCGTGAGCGTATTCGACTCCAAGTACAGCCGCTGGCCAATGTCCTTGACGCTTTGTTCCCCGTATTGCCAAAGCACCAAAAGCACCAAATACTGCGGGTAGGTCACCCCCAATTCCTCTAGGTAAGGGGCGTAAATTTTCGTAGTGAAACGGGAAACCGCGTACAGGGGGAAGCACAGCTGATGCTCCAAGTACAGGGCTGCAAACTCATCTTCCATACCTACAGTACTTTTTGGATCGTCTGCTCCATCTTCCGGGGAGCGGTGGTGGGGGCAAACCGCTTGACGGGCTCGCCGTTTTTGTCAATTACAAACTTCGTGAAGTTCCACTTGATCCGGCTGCCCAGCAAGCCGCCGGAGAGCTTCGATTTTAAAAACTTGAAAATGGGGTGGGCGTTTTTGCCGTTGACCTCCACCTTCTCAAACATGGTAAAGCTGACGCCGTAGTTGAGCTGGCAAAATTCCTCGATGTCCTCCGAAGAGCCGGGCTCCTGATTGGCGAATTGGTTGCAGGGAAACCCCAAGATGTGCAAGCCTTCCTCCCGGTACTTTTGGTACAGTTCCTCCAGCCCCTCGTACTGCGGGGTAAAGCCGCATTTGCTAGCGGTATTGACCACCACCACGGGCTTGCCTTCGTAATCGCTCATGGAGACGGTTTCACCCTTAATGGTCTTAGCTTCTAGTTCGTAAAAATTCATCTTTCGTTGTTTTTGTTGTTGCTGAGCAGATACTTCAGTGCCCCAGTGGACCAAAGTGCCCATAGTATTAATACGGGTTGAAAAAACAAGCGGATCAGGCGCTTGCGGTCGGTATCCAATCCAAATGCACTGATCTCATTCATATATTGAGAAATATTCCCTGGAAAAATCAATACATAAAAAACCGCCAAGGCAATGCCTACCTTCACCTTGTGTTTCCACAAAAAAATCATGGCCAGCCCCAAGCTGATTTCCACCACCCCCGAAGAGATGACCACAAAATCTATGAAAGCCGGATCGCTTGGCAGCCACCTCGGTACTTGCGCTTGGAATTCTTCCCGCTGGAAAGTCAAATGGCCTATGCCTGCAAACGCCATGAGAGCGCCCAGAAGCACCCGCATTACGTTTTGAATGAGTGTTGTTTCCATATTGGCCGTTTACGATTAAATCGTGTGCGATATATTTAACGGGCGTTCGAGTGAAAGGTTGCATTTGTGACTTGAATTCAGCAAAGAATAACAGGCAACACCTGATGCTAAAATCCGTAGGGTGGATTATATGCCAGACTGAACCCCCTTCCCCGACAAGCCGAGGCTTCGTCGGAGATCATTTGTGGCTACAAAACCGGGTGCCATGCCGCTGTAAGCGCCAACAGTATGGGAACACTGATCCGCCTGACCTTGCCCCCCCTTCGTGGCTGCGCTAAGCTGACGTGCTCGCCGTGCAGACCGAAGCGTCTGTACAGATCAGTACAATCAGCCCGATCCGTTCCATCAGTGTTCCTATTCCCGGGCGGCTAAAGCTGCCGGTACGACATGCGCCATCCACCGCGTAGCGAGGGGCATTTAGGACCCTGACCAATTTTGCTTCCTCAATAAATTACGCTGACAAGCGCGGCGTAAGATTAGCCCCTGGCGAAGCAAAGCTTATCAGGGTCTTGTGGACACCAATTACACCAATACGCTAGGCAGGCGCTACATAAGGTTAGCCACTAATTACACGAAGGGGCACGAAGACCGTTTTGGCAACGCCAAAACCCGCACACGGCACGCTTGCATTCGTGCCCCTCTGCCCAAACCATAAGCCCCTGCTTTTCACTTTTACAAAAATCTTTCGTATACATAGCTCCGCTTTGAAAAAGCGGGCGAAAGCCATATTTCAAGACACAAGACCGAAACAACGTAATGCACCTCATTGACATCATTATCTTCATCGTTTACTTCCTCGGCATGCTGGGGATCGGCTTTTTCTTTTTCCAAAAAAACAAAACCTCTGATGACTACTATGTGGGCGGCCGGGACATGGGCAGCGTGCACATCGGCCTGTCCGTAGTAGCTACCGACGTAGGCGGCGGCTTCTCCATTGGGCTGGGCGGGCTAGGCTTCATCATGGGCGTTGCCGGCTCTTGGATGCTGTTCACCGGCTTGATCGGCGCCTGGCTGAGCGCGGTTTTCTTGATCCCCAAGGTCAACCGGCTGTCGAAGAGGATCAACTTGCTTACCTTTCCGCAGTTGTTCGAGTTTTTCTACAGCCCCCGGGTAGCGCTGCTGGCCGGCGTGATTTCCGCTATCGGCTACTTGGGCTTTACCAGCTCGCAGCTACTGGCGGGGGCAAAACTGGCTTCCGCTACCTTCACCACGCTCAATTTGCAGCAAGCCCTCATCATTATGGGTATCATCGCCGTGGTATACACGGTAGCGGGCGGTTTGAAGGCAGTGATCTACACCGATACCGTGCAGTGGATCATCCTTATGTCCGGCCTGGTTTTCATTGGCATCCCCATGGGGTACTACGCAGTGGGGGGGTACGAAGGCATCGCCAAAGAAGTGCGGCCCGAGATGCTGCAGCTCACCAACGTAAGCTGGGTACAATTATTAAACTGGGGCGTGACCATCATCCCCATCTGGTTTGTGGGTATGACGCTTTACCAGCGCATCTACGCCTGCCGGGATGAGAAGACCGCACGCCGGGCCTGGTATGTAGCGGGCCTGTTTGAATACCCCATCATGGCCTTCATGGGCGTGCTGCTGGGGTTGTTTGCCCGTGTGGGGCTCGATCAGGGGATGTTTGAATACCTTAACTACTATGAAGTCTCGGATATGGACGAAGAAATGGGGCTGCCGCTGCTACTGCGCACGGTGCTGCCGGCGGGCTTGACGGGCTTGATGCTCTCGGCCTATTTCTCCGCCATCATGTCTACGGCGGACAGCTGCCTGATGGCGGCATCGGGTAATGTAGTGACCGATATTCTGGGCCGCTTTCTGCCACTGAAGGGCGACGAAAAGAAAGTGCTGCGCTACAGCCAGATTGCCACGTTTATCATTGGTGCCGTAGCGCTGCTCATCGCACTGAGCATGAAGAATGTTTTGGAGCTGATGCTACTATCCTACGCCTTCATGGTCTCTGGCCTTTTCGTACCCGTCATTGGTGGGATGTACTGGAAACGCAGCACCCCCATAGCGGCATTCTGGGCCATGTTGCTAGGCGGGGGCACTACGCTTTTTCTCATCTTGACTGCCTACGAATTGCCCTATGGTTTGGACGCCAACATCGCCGGCATTAGCATCTCTGCCCTAAGCTTCATAATTTTGAGTTATCTTACACCCCGCCCGGAAATATCTGCGGCGGAGAAACTGACAAATTCGACGAACTAGATATGACGACACGCTTTGAGCCCAAATGGGCAGAAGGCTTAGTGGAAGAACGGCGTTACCTGCATCAGCACCCGGAGCTGTCGGGAGAAGAAACCCGGACCGCGCAGTATCTGTATAAGAAATTGCAGGAGCTGGAGCCCACGACTATTATCACCCAGATCGGCGGGCACGGCATGGCGGCGATTTTCGACAGCGGCGAAGACGGGCCGAGTATTATGTACCGTACTGAGCTAGATGCCCTGCCTATAGAAGAGGAAAATGAATTTGCGTACCGGTCTGAGCGCAAAACCGTCTCGCACAAATGCGGCCACGACGGCCACATGACGATGGTGCTGGGTTTTGGCCGGTATTTGGCACAGCACCCACCGCAGCGTGGGCGTATCATACTGCTGTTCCAGCCCGCCGAGGAGATTGGCGCCGGGGCGGAGTGGATGCTGGCGGACCCCAAATTTGAGCAATTGCTGCCCATTGATTATGCCTTTGCCATACACAACCTGCCGGGCTTCCCGCTCGGGCAAGTCGTGTGCAAACGCGGGCCGTTCAGCGCCGCAGTCAAGAGCCTCATCATCCGGTTGTACGGCAAAACCTCGCACGCCGGCGAGCCGGAAAACGGCATCAACCCCGCCTTGGCCGTTTCAGAAATCATCCGCGAAGCGGACATCGCCTGCCAACCGGACGCCAACCAGCCTGAATTTGCCATTCTCACCCCCGTACATATCAAATTAGGGGAAATTGCCTACGGTGTATCGGCCGGCTACGGGGAGGTCCACCTTACCATCCGGACCTGGACCGAGCAGGAGATGGGCGAGCTCAGTGCCCGCTTGCTCCGCTATGTGAGCAAAATGGCGGTGCGGCACCGACTGCGGGTGGAAACAGAGTGGACCAATGTGTTCCGCACCACGCGCAATGAGGAAGAAGTGGTGGACATCGTTGAACAAGCAGCGGTCGACAATGGTTACCAAACGCATGAGTGCAAGCATCCGTTCAAATGGGGAGAAGATTTTGGGGCATTCACCCAGCGGTTTCGGGGCGCGATGTTTGGCCTGGGCGCTGGCGAACAGCAGCCGGCCCTGCATAACCCCGACTATGATTTCCCCGATGAGCTGCTGCTGCCGGGGATATACATGTATAGGCGTATCATGGAACTAATACTGGGATAAATCATGCTTTCGACTTCGAAAATTGAGATCAGCCGCAAGGCCCTAGAGAGCAACATGCGGTTTGTACGTGAGCAAATTGGAGACAACACCATTATCTCCACGGTGGTCAAAGGCAACGCCTACGGGCATGGTATCGAAGAGTTTGTGCCCTTAGCCGAAGCCTGCGGAGCGGGACATTTTTCGGTTTTTGACGCGGCGGAAGCCTACCGCGCCAAGAAGGTCATCCAACAGCCGGATACCGAGATCATGATCATGGGCATGATCGAGGACGAGCATATCGACTGGGCGATTGAAGAAGACATCTCCTTCTTCGTCTTCGAGCTTGAGCGCTTGGCCTATGCGGCCAAAGCGGCTAAACGGGTGGGGCGCCCCGCCCGCGTGCACGTAGAAGCAGAAACCGGGATGAACCGCATCGGCTACGAAGCGCATGAACTGCCGGAAGTTGCGCATTTGCTGAAAAAGCATCAAGAACACTTGCAATTTGAGGGCTTGTGCACCCACTTTGCCGGTGCAGAGAGTATCGCCAATTATGTACGAGTCAAAAACCAGCGCAAAACGTACAAACGCATCCGTAAGTGGTTCGAAAGCCAAGACTTGAAACCCCGCCTCTGCCATACCGCCTGCTCTGCCGCCGCCATGCGCTACCCCCCTACCCGTATGGACATGGTGCGCATCGGCATTCTCAACTACGGCTTCTGGCCGAGCCGGGAGACGCTCATAGAGCACAACAGCAACGTCAACCGGCAAGATAACCCCCTGCAACGCTTGCTAAGCTGGAAGAGCCAAGTGATGGACATTAAAACCGTACGTACTGGCGAATACGTGGGCTACGGTACGTCTTACCTGGCTAACGAAGAAATGAAAATCGCCACCGTCCCCATCGGCTACGGGCATGGCTTCAGCCGCTCGCTGAGCAATGCCGGCCGGGTGCTGATCCATGGCAAAAGGGTGGGCGTTATCGGTATGGTGAACATGAATGCCATCACCGTGGACATCTCCCAACTCGAAGACGTTCAGCGCGGCGACGAGGTCGTAATCATTGGGTATCAGGGAGACCTGGAACTTTCCGTTTCTTCCTTCGGGGAGTTCTCCAATCAGGTCAATTACGAACTGCTGACCCGCCTGCCCTTGGACATCCCGAGAGATGTGGTAGATTAGCCGGATTAAACCCTGCGGTGCCGTATTTGTTTGTATAGGATGTAGACTTTATTACATTTGTTCTGCTGTACTGTGAGCAGAACGAATAAATCGATCTCACAATCGACAATACCAACAAATACTATACACCGTTTAATCGCAAAACAACCATTTAAAAGCCTGTAACCACGGGCTTTCATTTCAACCTATCATAATGGCATATTTGACGCTGAATCGCAGTCATCTTAAGCACAATTACGATTACCTGGACAACATCTTCAAAAAACACCAAATCGACTGGGCTATAGTCACCAAGCTGCTGTGCGGCAATGAAGACTACCTGAAAGAAGTGATTGATTTGGGCATCAAGGAGGTATGTGATAGCCGCATCGCCAACCTGGCTACGATAAAAGAGCTGGACCCCAATGTACAAACTGTATTCATAAAGCCCCCGGCTATGGGGTCCGTCGAGGATGTCGTACGCTACGCCGACGTCAGCTTCAATTCGGAAAGCAGCACCATCAAGATGCTGTCAGAAGAAGCGCAACGACAGGGAAAAACCCACCGGGTGACTATCATGATCGAACTCGGCGACCTGCGTGAGGGGATCATGGGCGAGCACCTGATGGAGTTCTACGACAAGATATTCGAGCTGCCTAATATCGAAGTCGTGGCTATTGGCTCCAACCTCAATTGCCTGCACGGGGTCATGCCCTCTGAAGACAAGCTCATTCAGCTCAACCTCTACAAGCAGCTCATAGAGGCCAAGTTCAATAAAAAAATACCGTGGGTGACGGGCGGCACTTCTGTTGTACTGCCGCTGTTGTTCCGGCAACAGGTGCCTAAGGGCATCAACCACTTCCGTATCGGTGAAACGCTGTACTTCGGCGTCGACCTCTTCGAAGAAAAGCCTATACCCGAAATGAAACCGGATGTGCTGCGCCTCTATACGGAGATCATTGAGATTACCAAAAAGCCCAAAGTGCCTATAGGAGTGATGGCTGCCAACCCCTCGGGAGAAGTCTTCGAGGTAGACGAAGATGACTACGGCAAATACTCCTACCGAGCTATCCTCGATATCGGCACCCTTGATATTTCTGTTGACTACCTTATCCCGGAGGATGACAGCATCGAGATCGTAAGCGCGAGCTCGGACATGCTGGTCGTCGACCTGGGCGCCAAGAGCCCGGACTATAAAGTCGGGGACGAATTGTCTTTCCAGCTCAAATACATGGGGGCGCTTAGCTTGCTGAATTCTGATTATATTGATAAGCGGGTGGTTGACCATTAGGAAAGTCGAAGTCGGAAGTGGGAAGTCGGAATTTCGAAGGCGGAAATCGGAAGTGGGAGTTTCGAAGGCGGAAGTGGGAATTGCGAAGGCGGAAGTCGGAATTGCGAAGGCGGAAGTCGGAATTGCGAAGGCGGAAGTACTTCCGATTTCCGATTTCCGATTTCCCATTTCCCACTTCCTATTTCCCACTTCCGATTTCCCACTTCCCATTTCCCATTTCCCACTTCCGATTTCCCATTTCCGATTTTCTAATAGCCAATGTGGAATAGCGCATCCCCCTGATTGACCACCGCCGCGTTGTTATGCCCCACGAGGTAACCATCCCGGCTAGCTTGCACGAATGCAGAAGCCGTGCCGTGCGGGTCATTCACTTCACCCAGTATTTCCCCTTTATTGACGAAATGGCCAGCGCTTTTGCGCCACAGAAAGAGGCCCGCCCGGGGTGCTCTTATCCAAGTTGACTTGGAGAGGTGGATGCTTTTCTTGGGTTCGGGCAAATGCGCGGGGGGAGCGAGCATACCTTGGGCAACAAGCAGCCGCTGCAGGCCAGCCACCCCTTGTGCTATGGCGACACCATCGTAGCGTAGGCTTTCCCCACCTTCGTAGATCAGGGTGGGCTTGCCTTGTTCCAGTGCAACTTTACGGAAAGACTTGGTAATAGGGGATTTGGCGAGGACAAGCGGCGCGCCGAATTGCAATGCTAAGCGTTCGCTCTCCGCGTGCCCTTTGGTGTAACGGATTTGCGGGTGGTTATGCAAGCTGTCCCCGCCGGTGTGATAGTCCACGGTAAAGTCAATTTGTGGCAGCACTTTCTTGGTCAGGGTACGAGCTACGCGCGAAGCTAGAGAGCCCTTCATGCTGCCCGGGAAGGAGCGATTCACATCCTTGCCGTC
>JAAAOU010000251.1 GCA_009908745.1 Bacteroidota bacterium | reverse complement strand
CATTACCGCCAGGCGGGTATCGGGGCGCAGTTGCCGTTGGTAGGCCCGCACATTGTGCAGCAAAGCACTGAGGTTGACCTCCAGCGCCGTTTGGTGGGTCTGGACAGACAGCCGGCGGGCAATGCGCTCGAAAGCGAATGGCCGCGCCCCTTTGATGAGTATGACTTCGTCCTGAAAGTCGTCGTGCGCCTGCTGCTGCAAAAAGGCATCTGTATCCGGATAATACTGCTGCTGCATAGATGAGGGCAAGATCGGCCTCAGAGATTGGACGGCTTCCCCGATACCTATAAAGCGGCCTACCTTGTGGCGCTTCAGCAAAGCAGCTACTTGCTGGTAGAGCGGCTCGGGAGGCAAGCCGGATTGCAAAATATCGGACAAGATCACGGTGCGCAAGCGGTAGGCGTCAAGCTGCCGGAGCGGGGCAAGGGCCGCAGCCAGCCCTTCCAAATCGGCATTATAGCTGTCGTTGATCAACAGGCAGCCGTTGATACCGGCGGTGCGCTCGAGGCGCATACCCAACGGTTCTAGACGGGAGAGCCGCTCCGCAATGGTGTCTGCCTCACAGCCCAGCCAAAGCATGAGCAGTATACAGTGCATGGTGTTTTCAAAGGAGGCCTCATCGGTGTAGGGCAGCCGGAAGTGCATATCGCGGTTTTGGTACCGGAGTTCGCATTCGACCCCACCCTGCCATTCCACCTGTACATCCGCATCCGCTTGCGTGGACCAGCAGAAGGTCGGTTTGCCTAGGCGGTCGATCGCTTCGTCCACCATAGGGTTGCCCCGGCGGTAGAGGATGACCTCGGCCGGCCCGAAAAGCTTGAGCTTCTCCTCGATTTTCTGCTGCCGGGACGCAAAGCCTTCTTGATGGGCAGAACCTATATTGGTGAATAAGCCGATAGTGCACTGCAAGGTACGGGCCAAATGCTCCATTTCCCCCGTTTGGGAAACCCCGGCCTCAAACAGGCCTAGCTCGTGCGCTTCGTGCAGCTTCCATAGCGAAAGCGGCAGGCCGACTTGCGAATTATAGCTCTTTGGGCTGCGGCAAATGCGGTAATCCGGGTGCAAAAGCTGGAACAGCCATTCCTTGATAATGGTCTTGCCGTTACTGCCGGTAATACCGACGACAGGCAAGTCGAAACGCTGCCGGTGGCGGGCGGCCAGGCGCTGTAGGGCATTTACCGTATCCGAAACGTAGAATAAATTGGCTTGCGGCAACTGGGTTTCATCAACCCGGCCTGGCTGCACAACGAAGTGGCGTACCCCCTGCCCGTAAAGTTCTCTAACGAAATGATGCCCATCCCGGTACGAGCCGGTAATCGCAACAAACAGCGTCCGGGCGGGCGACTGCAACAACCGGCTGTCGATCAGCAGTTGACTGACCTGCCCGGGCTGCGGCAACACCGCCCGTTCAGCCCCCAGTAAATCCGCCAATTGCTCCGTACGGTAGGTCATTACAAATCAAATCCAATATCCCTGCGGTAATATTTGCCCTCGAATTGCACCCGCTCGGCGTTCTCCATGGATTGGGCAACGGCGGATTTGAAGTTTTCGCCGAAGGAGGTGAGCGCCAACACCCGGCCGCCGTTGGTCAGTATCTGCCCCTCTTCTTCACGGGTGCCAGCGTGCAGGACGATACTTTCTTCCACCAGTTCTAGCCCGGTGATGACTTTGCCCTTTTCGTACGCCTGCGGGTACCCCCCGGACACCAAGAAAACGGCGGCGGCACTGCGTTCGTCGACCTCTACTGCCATTTCGTGCAGGGTATTATCGCCTAAGGCGCGCATCATAGCCACTAGGTCGGTTTTCAGACGGGGGAATACGACTTCCGTTTCCGGGTCGCCCATACGGCAGTTGTACTCGATGACGTAGGGATCACCGTCTACCTTAATGAGCCCAAAGAAAATGAACCCTTGGTAGACCGCTTCGATCTCCTGCAGTCCAGTAAGCGTGGGGCTGACAATCCAATTTTCCACCTTTTTCATCAGTTGCTCATCCACAAAAGGGACGGGAGAGATGGCCCCCATGCCGCCGGTGTTGAGGCCGGTATCGCCCTCGCCTATTCTTTTGTAATCTTTAGCTACCGGCAGCATTTTGTAGTTTTTGCCGTCGGTGATAACGAAGACCGAAAACTCAATACCTTCCAAGAACTCCTCGACCACCACTTTAGCGCTGGCGTCTCCGAATTTGCCGCCGAGCATGGCTTTCAACTCCTGTTGTGCTTCCGCTACGTTGTCGATGATGAGCACGCCTTTGCCGGCTGCCAAGCCATCTGCTTTGAGCACCACCGGCATTTGGTGCCCGGCGATGTATTCCAGGCCTTCGTCGAGGGTTTCGGCGGTGAATTCGGCGTAGGCTGCCGTGGGGATGTCCCGTTCTTGCATGAAGGCTTTGGCAAACGCTTTGCTGCCCTCCAGCCGCGCCCCCGCCTTTGACGGCCCGATGACGCGTACGCCCTTGAGCTGCTCATCGGCTTTGAAATAGTCGTAAATACCCGCTACGAGCGGCGCTTCCGGCCCCACGACCAGCATGCCGATCTCCTTGTCGAGGGCAAAGCGGCCGACGGCTTCGAAGTCGGAAGGGCTCAGGTCAACGTTGGTGCCGTGGTTGGCCGTGCCAGCATTCCCGGAGGCGATGTACAGCTGCTTGCAGAGCGGGCTCTCGCTGATTTTCATGGCGAAGGCGTGCTCCCTGCCGCCGCTGCCGAGTAAAAGTATATTCATTGGTATGGCTTGGTCGTTTTGGTCTTCGGCACAAAGATGGGGAAAAAGGGGGGAAGGTTCAAGCCCTCCAAGGCTCAACCTGCCGGACAGCCGGAGGCTCCCGGGTGGGCAAACCTATTTCACCACCACCCCACGCGCTCCCAGCCAGCCGCCATCCCCCCGGCGGCGCAACACCAAGCGGTACAAGCCTGCCGGCAAACGCCCTGCCGCTATGCGTAAATCGCCTTGCCCTTCTTGCGTTCGCACGGCTTGCCCGTAGGCATTGTACAATGTAGCCGTATACCGGCCAGCGTAATCCGTTTGGACTTGTAGGGGCCCTTCTGAGACCGGGTTGGGGAATACCAACCATTCTATCTCTGACCCCGGCTCTTGAGTCGAGGTGGGCGCTCGGTAGTCGCAGCCCTCCCCCTCTTCTGCCGTCAGGAGGAAACGCTCCGTCTGGTAGCTGACCTCCTCGTCCTCATAGCAGCGCAGCCATTCTGTTATGGCCCCGGGGATAGTAAGCCCGCATGTATTGAGGCTTTCAAGGACGCCTCTTACCGAACCAAGCCGCTCTATGTAGCTGTAAGAAAAAGCTACGCTGTCCGGAAAATTGGCATCGTAGCATTCATAGCCTTCCAGAAGGCTACAGTCTACTTTCTTTAACGAGGCGCTGCCCGCCTGTACAAAGCTGACGGTATCTACGATGTAGGTATTCTGTATAGGCACCAGGCCTTCTTCCTGTTCGTACCCGTACAGTAAATCAAAGCGCACCGTATCCCCCACCGCTACACCGTAATCATAGACCAGCCGCAGGCTGTCCTGCCAGCGGTAGTAGACTTTATCGCCGTCTTGGTAAAACAGGTAATCGCCCACCTTACGGTGCAGCAAGCCACCCACCAGCGTGTCTTTCTCGCTTTCAATGACGTAAAAGTCCTGCAAAGGGTGGGTATCCCAAATATTCTCAATCGCTGCATTCTGGAACCAGCGCGCGCCGATGGGGGCGAATTCTGCTTGGGCGGTGGCCGAGAGGCAGAAGAGGCAGAGCAGTGGTAAGGGTAAAAGGAATTTCATGGTAAAGTTGTTTTTGTTATACAGATGATTTGGCGGCATGAGCTTGTAGCGTGAATGCGCCACGTACAATATAAGCTAAATGTTGGATCTACACTCCGCCAACCGTTTTTAGGTCTGCCGCTCGACAAAATTGGCCATGTTGGTGTTGGTGCCTGAGAACCGGCCCGGGCAGCGGGTTCCAAGCTCAACCGGCCCGGCACCCCGAAGCGGCCAAGCAGGGCAAGCAAGCCCTCACCCATCGACTGGCTGACGCCCAGCCGATGGGTGGGGGCGGTGCCAATAGGCTTCCTCTCAACCTGCCCGGCAGCTGGAACCTGCCAGACCGGGCAAGCAAGCCAGTCCTCTAAACAACCCGCCATTCCATCTAAAATAC
>JAAAOU010000222.1 GCA_009908745.1 Bacteroidota bacterium | reverse complement strand
TTTACGAGTATAATGTGGCAGACAAAGAACAAGAGATCGAATTCGAGGAAGTGGTGGGTATGCCAATCGGCAAAGGCGCCTACAGCGAGCGGCGTGTGGCAACCCGTGGTGTTGGAGAGCTGACCGAGGAAGACGAATTCTACATCGACCAGCGCATTCAGTTCCAGGGCAAGATCAGCTTGCAGTCGGAGGACCGCAATTTGGGATTCGACGGTTTTGCCCGTTTAGAGTCGGACCGCTTGCCCCGCCGCGATTGGTTCAGGGTGATCAGCCAGGCGGACAAAAACGATTTGGCCATCACCTACGACGAGCCCAAGAATATTGACGGCGAGCCGCTGGCGACCGGCTTCTATCTCAACCGGGAGACCGCCGAGTTGTATCCGCGCATCATGCTGCCGTTGTTCTCCCGCCGTGACCGCGGTATCTTGCCCGTCAAGGGCCTGCTGAAGCTCAACCGGAAAAAAGACTACTTCGTTTTCGGCGACTCCAGCCGCGTGGTGAATACGACCAACCTTAAGGGCAATATCCTGACGTACTGGAACGGCTCCGGCAAAATAGAGGGCAAAGGGCAGTTCAACCTCGGCTCCGGCCTGAACTACGTAAGCATTGATGCGACCGGCGTGATCCGTTCCCAATTTGAAGAGGTCGTGGACCAAGAAAACCTCATTATCTCCGACACCTCCTCGCTCATCCCCAATCCGGCGCAAGAGGACCCGATGGCCATGGACGTGCAGCGCTACGATATTGACGCCGAGTTCATGTCGGGCGTACAGCTGATCGTGCCAGACAAGCTGATGAAGATCATGCAGAATGACATACTGGCGGAAAGCTACAACGCCAAGCCGGTGGTCTACTTAACCGATTTGGGCTTTTTCCGCGAGGCTATGGTCAATATGTTCCCTGCGGGCAAGGAATTGGACGAGGCGATGTCGAGCTTGGGCAACGGCGTCTTGTCTATTCCCCAAAAGATCAACCCTTATACCTTCTTGTTTGCCAAGATGCCGATGAAGTGGGATGCGGAGTACCAGTCTTTTGTCTCCAAGGAAACGCAGATTCCCATCGTCTCCGTCAACGGCGAGCCGCTCAACAAGAACTTGGAAACCTACGTGGAGTACAAGATGCCGACCAATGAGGACGACCGGCTGTACATCTACGTCAAGTCGCCCACCGGCTTGTTCTACTTCTTTGGCTTTAAGCAAGGCATTATGAGTATCACTTCCAACAACCCAACCTTCATGGATGAAATTGGGGGGATGAAGAGCAAGGATTTGATTATGAAAATGGACGATGGCAATACCTACGAAATACAGCCGGTGGACACGGGTACGGCACGCCGCTTTGTCAACCGGGTAAAAGCAGCGCAGCAGAAATAGCGCTTGCTGGTACTGATCGAATTCATGGCGGGGGGTGATAAAAGTCATCCTCCTGCAGGGCGTGGCGGCGTATCATTGGGGGAGAAAGGCAGGTGTAGCCTGTATATGACAAACAAAAAACGAAGACTATGTTGTTGTTCAACCTATTGGAAGCCAAGGCGGTGTTTCTCCTCATGGTTTTCCTGCTGATTGTGATTCCGGTATGGATATTGCTGGTCGCATTCACCAAAAAGAAAGGCAAAGCGGACAATATTGACGCACCCGAGCAACCCGAAGAAAAGGCGGCGGACTCGGAAGATGCTGTCAACGCCGAAAAGAAAGATACGGAACCCGTTTAGTGCTTATCATGGCAGGATTAAGGTAAATAATGCTCAACCCGGATGGCCGAAAGCTTTCCGGGTTTGTTGTATATGGGTAGCATAACCGTAAAAAAGGCGTCATATTCTGAAAATCTAGCTTTCGTTATTTTATGGTTTATTAAGTTTGTAGATGACAGCGTTTTGTTTTATTTGCTAGCTCACCGAACACATTGACTACTTTTCCTCACTATATCCAATTCAATTGTATTCATGGACGTTAAAGACATTAAATTTAGCCGCGACCGCGGACAAAGAGATTTTGCTATGGCCCTACGCAAGCGGGTCAACGAGTATTTCAACAGCAACGGCATTTCCCGTTTTGCGAATACCTCTATGGTGGTCAAAACGATAGTGTTGCTGAGTATTTTTATTGCCTGTTATGCCTCTATCCTTGGCGGTTGGGTCACCAATGCCTGGCTGATGATCGGGATATGGGTGCTATTGGGCATTACCACGGCGGGTATTGGCTTTCGATCAACTGGAAGATACAGCACAATACGCTGCACCATTCTTTCACCAACGTACACGGCGCGGATGAGGACATCGACGCCGGCAATTTGTTGCGTTTCTCCCCCGAGCAGGAGCACTTGCCGTTTCACCGGTTCCAGCATATTTATGCTTGGTTCCTGTATAGCCTTATGACGCACATGTGGATTACCACTAAAGATTTCAAGCAACTCATAGGCTATAAGAACAACGGTTTGCTGGAGCAGCACGGCATCACCTTCAACCGGGCTTTTGCGGAACTCCTCTTCATCAAAGTGCTGTACTATGGCTACCTCTTGGTTTTGCCGCTCGTTTTTTCCCCGGTAGCCTGGTGGGTCACGCTCATTGGCTTTGTCGTGATGCACTTTGCGCTGGGCTTCCTGCTGGCCTGCGTGTTCCAGACGGCCCACGTCATGGAGTCTTCACACTTCCCCGGCACCGATGAGGAAGGTAATTTGGAGCACAACTGGGCGGTCCACCAGTTGATGACCACCACCAATTATGCGCCCAATAACCGTTTGTTGTCCTGGTTTGTGGGCGGGCTCAATTATCAGGTAGAGCACCATTTATTCCCCAACATCTGCCATACCCATTACCGCAAATTGTCAGAAATCGTACGGGAAACGGCGGAAGAGTACGGAGTACCCTACAACACTCTGCCGTCCTTCCGCTCTGCGCTGCGCATTCATTGGAGGATGCTGCGCAAGCTGGGCAGCGGGGCTGATGTCGAGCCGGCGATGGCTTAATGCAGGCTTCAAAGAAATTTTTACAACCATAGAAGGAACGGCTCACAGTAGGAACTGTGAGCCGTTTGTTGTAGCGGCGTAGTAAAAAGGGCAGGAACTTCGTGTACGCCGCCTCCTTGGTTGCCGTCTGGAAACGGCTCGTTGAGGAAGCATAGTTTACGTTAAGCGTTTTTGTTATAGTGCGTTTTTTTATGGTCCGGCATGGCGGGCTCGCGGCCTTTCCAAGAATCCGGTATGTGTTTGATATCTGGTTCGAGGCGCTGAATAGCCCTTAGTACATCGACGCGGCTGATTTGCCCCACGAGTTTCTTATCTTCGACCACAGGTAGCCGCTTGTACCCGCTGTGGACGAACTCGTAGGCCGCATCAAATATGTTTTTGTCCGCTGATATGGTTTTGATCCTGGTAGACATATAGTCTTCTACCTTGTCTTTGTTATGGGTGGGGTCCTGATTGTAAGGCGCTTCAATCAAAATACGCATGCAGTCAACCTCGGACAGTATGCCGATGAGTTCGCCCTTTGCGTTCAGGACTGGAGCACCGGAGATTTTCTTTTTGAGCAAGGTATTCATGGCGGCCCGGATGTCCATATCAGGGGAGAAGGTAATGAGCTTGGTAGCCATGTAATCGGTGACGGAAGGATAATCTTTCATAGGCGCTGATATTCTTTTGATTGAATAATAATACGATAAATTACACGCAATAGCAAATTTAAAAACACTGGTGTGGCTGATTATGAAATAAAAAGCGGTGTGGCATGCTCGTTGATTTAGTCTGCATATTGGCGGTTTTGCTGCTGGCCGCTTGGGGAAGTGTGCGTCTGCGGTGGATCACACCTACGGGGGCGTTGGCCGGATTGTGGGTGGCGACGGGGGCATACCTAGGAGGCGGTGGTTTGGCTTTACTGCTGCTGGGGCTGTTTTTTCTGTTGGGGTCCTTGTCTACCAAGTGGAAAAAGCAGCCAAAAGAGCAAATGGGCGTGGCGCAGCAGCAGGGTGGGCAGCGCGCTGTGCCTAATGTGCTGGCAAACGGGCTGGTGCCGGCCCTGCTTGGCTGGTGGGCCTGGTGGCTACAGGCTCCTGAGCCTTGGGTATGGCCGATGCTGGCGGCGGCGGTAGCTTCAGCTACTTCCGACACGGTTTCCTCGGAGCTGGGCAGCCTGTACGGGCGGCAATTTTGGGACGTGCGTACGGGG
>JAAAOU010000016.1 GCA_009908745.1 Bacteroidota bacterium | reverse complement strand
GTCTTGCCCGACGGTGAAGGCTTCGATTTGCTGGTCGAGGGTGTAGGATTTTTGCCAGAGTTTCATGGTACTGCTTGCTTGGGATGAGGAAACTAGAAAGGGCTAAATTAGGGTTTCCGGTTTGTTTGAACTACAAGTAGCCCTGATCTTAACCTTGAAAATTAGGAACTGAGTACTGAAAATCAGTTTTTTGAAGTAATAGTTGCAAAAAAATGGCGAGCTTTACTTTATTATTAAATTAGAGAGGGTATTACTAAATAAATCAGAGAACGAGCTCTTATTGTAACAAGCTCTCTGTCTTACAAAATTAAGCTTCTATGAAACACATTGTTTTTGTTTTGGGTGTCGCAGCCCTACTGTTTTCCTCCTGCCGGGAGGACAAGCAAGTAGATGCAAGGCCAACCGAAAGCTCATTTTCAGCACTAACCATGACAGAAGACGCAGCCGTAAGGTTGAGGTATGATATGATTACGGCTACTTTTGTTTTACCTGAGGATCCTGCTGATACTACAGATTTGACCATTGAGGAAAAAGCCTTAGCTACTCCTGTATATAGGGGAAAGCGCGTTAATCAAATGGTGTATAAAAACGGCACCGTAGATGCAGATATGGAAAAAGGGTTGGAGGAAAGCCTTCCCGATTATCCGGATAATGCTATAGGTGGCAAGCGTGCTTTCCCTATGGCTGAGGAAGACCAATTGCACCGGATTGAAGTGCGTGGTGGAACGGTGACTTGCTACAATGCTGAAGGTGAAATACTAGGTAGCGGCCTCAGTAATACTGGAAACATAGCGTATTTGCAAACCGCCGTGCAGCATTTAGGAGAAGGCGGGGTGCTCGAAGGCGAGCAGTTTGAGTATGTACTGGAAAGCCTGAGACAAGCCGGCTTCGACATTGTTGATGATGCGCAGCATTCGAATTTGGCAAAGTGGACTTACCAAAGAGCCGATGGCGGGCAACGAATCCTTTATATCGACAAAGCGTTGCAAAAGATAACTACCCGCATCAACGTATCGGCGAGCGGAGAAACCGAGACGGTTTCTCAATACCTGTTCGAAGAGACCGACAGCGGCGTAGTGCCGGTTGTACATCGGTTTGTCACCTACTTTGACTCTCCCTTCAGCGAAACCCGTATGACGATTCGCAAGGTCTCCAAGTTTAAGAATTTTGAAATCGAGAAAAATCTATAATATCATGTTTGTAACACGAAACAAGCAATACTTATTCATCGTATTATGTGCTTTAATACAAGCCAACCTGTTGAGTCCGCTGCACGCGCAAACCCGCAACACTATTTGGCTAGACGGGCTTCAGACGACTTCCCTTGGCTTTAAGCCTAGCCGGTACTATGACTTGAAAAACTATGATTTTGAAGACTTAGTAGATACAGAGTTTAATCCAAACGCTGGCTACAACCCTTGGCTGGGCGTGGAAGGTGCCGCTGATTATTTATACCCCATTGTGGAGGGGCAGAATAATGTATTGGGTATTGCCCATGACTACGGAGGGCTCATCCTGCGAGACTTGGCTATAGATGATAACGATGAAATATCGGCTATGATATTAAATGGAGTGCCTAATCAGGGGTCTTCAGCTATAAGTTTAGTGATGGGAGACAGTGGCGGCTCGTCCTCTGATTCACGTATGCAGGTTATCCTTGACGAAGTGAAGGGTATCAAACAAGATGACGACTGTAAGGACTGCAACGTGATTGGACAGTTTGAGAATTGGGTAGATGAAATCGCTCATCCTGATAATAGCTCTGTGTTCAGCGACATGAAGTCTGATAACGTATTGATTAACAACCTTAATGCTGAATCACCCGATATCCCCTTCGCCATTATATGGGGCAGTGTACAAGGCGTAAACACAAATCAATCCATAGTGACCCTAATGGATTCACGTGCGTCGATAACGGGGAATGACACCGAGCTGGCTGATTGTGTATCGGAAAGGCTCAGGGAGCAGCAAAAAAAGCTTGATGACGACGAGTTGATTAAAAATATCGGTTTAGGCTTAACCCTTTTTAAGAGTATAGTCGAACTTGCTGGGTCTTTGATTAGCGATCAAGTGTTTGGCGACCCCAATGATGATGATAGCAATTTTGACACCGGTGGATTCCTCGAAGCGCTTGCGGCTTTTGCCGATAGTCTGAAAGATCCCATAATTGACTATTTGGAATCAGATAGTGAAATAGATCAGCGCGCAGCTTCACTCTTGAGGTGTCAAGTCGCCAACCAAATGCTCAGTGTTAAGTGGGAGCTGGCAATGATAGATGCTGGAGGAACTGAAGTTGGATTGGTGGATGCGCCGACTGATGCTGCTCTTCCTTTTTGCGAGGATCATTGTTGGGAACAATTTGGTGGTACTACCCCAGACAGGGTAGCCTGGGGCCAATGCATACTGGAGTGCCTGCAGAACAACCAAGCTCCGCAAATATCTGTGTATCTGACCCCAGATCATGATTTGTTGTTGACCAAGCAGGAGCAGCAGTTGGCGGGTCAAGCTAATACTTATCATCTATTCAATCACAACCACTTTCAAGAGTCTAGGGATCGGCCGGGGGATAATACCTCTGACTTAGACGATGCGTTTGAAGAGCTTTTCAGCGGCAGTGTCAGCCCTGCCTTTGCCATTCCCCAACAATAAATGAGTATGAGCCTTTTTTCCCATCATCTCAGCCCACAGTCTTTAATTGGCTGTGGGCTGTTGCTGGTGGCACTATTATCTTGCCAAAACAATGCGAAGGAGCAAGTTTATTGGTCTGTACCCTACGCTGAGGAATACGCTTTTTACCCTGTTGCCTGGAAGCAGTTGCTGGTCTTGCCGTCTTATTGCGAGGGAGAACCTTGTCTGCAGGCGGTTAATCAGCGGGATGGGAAGGAGGCCTGGCGTTTGCGCCATCCGGCATTGCGCAGCCTGTTCTACAACAGTACCCCCTATCTTGTAGGGGAACAGCTGGTTTTCGCCGCTGGCCAGCACTTGTTAGCCATTGCGGCATCCTCTGGGGAGCTATTATGGCAGCATACCCATCTCAGGTCGGGCGATCCCTATCTATTTGGCGACAGCCAACATGTATACCGGTCTTATCCGGCTGCTACAAACAAGGGCTTTGAAGTCTATCAATTCGCACTTGATAACGGGCAAGCAGAGCACATTCAAACCATACCGGTCCGAAATTCAACTAGCTCCTTGGCCCGTTCTCCTGTATGTGTGGATCAGCCGGGCAGCTCGCTGTTGGTCAGTTCGGTAGTGGATTATCTTCCCCAAGGAGGAACAGAGAGTTATCTGCTGAGCTGGCGCAAAGAGCAGCCTCTGGAGCAGCACAAGCATGAAGTATATCCGAATAATAGTAAGGGCTACGGGGCGACGCTGCCTCCTTTGTATGTCAATAATCACCTTTACGGTATGGCTTACAATGAGGTGTTTGGCTACGACCCATTTCGCAAAACGGAAATATGGAGAACCGCACTTCCCCGAGAGTTGTTGACCTCCCGGCTAAGTTGGCATGATGGTTACCTGTATGCCGCCACTGAAGACGCCGTTTTGTATGTCTTGGATGCTGTACATGGCGAAAAAAAGTGGGAAGTCGACATCGCGGGTACCCCAAGCCGGATATTCCATACTAAGGATGGTATATTTTTGATTGGCGGTTCTGATCGGCTGCTCTACCAAGTCAGCAGGGACAAGCAACAGGTGATAGCCATCTACCAAAACCAGGAAGCCACTGGTTTCGAGCGGGTAGCTTATATTTCGAAGGACATTGCGGTGCTCAGCGATGGCAAACGGTGGCACGGTATCCCCCTGGGGTCCCTAGCGGATAGCTTGGTGTTACGGTCGAGTTCGGCTAAAAGCAATTTTAGAGAAAAGGATATAGACCACTTCAGCACTGATTGATGTTGGGGGCGTTTCGGTACAAGCGGCGTAGAGCGGCTTGCAGCTGCGCCAGCTCCCCTTCGGTAATCAGCCCGATTTTGGTGAGCATCTGCACATGCGCCAGGAGCCGAGGATATCCCAGGGCGCGAGGTAGGCGTCGAGTTCGCGGTCCTGCCCGACGGTGAAGGCTTCGATTTGCTGGTCGAGGGTGTAGGATTTTTGCCAGAGTTTCATGGTACTGCTTGCTTGGGATGAGGAAACTAGAAAGGGCTAAATTAGGGTTTCCGGTTTG
>JAAAOU010000068.1 GCA_009908745.1 Bacteroidota bacterium | reverse complement strand
TCAGGAAAAATACTGGCTGTATTTCTATAACGGCCGGCTTTCAATCGGGAAAACCACTTCGCCATCGGTATATTTGCCAGATTTTCCGTTTTTCTTTATTATACGGATGCTCTAAAACGATTTATCGCTATGCAACACCCATCAACAAAAGGCCTTTTATGCCTTTGCGTCTATCTCTTTATATCGTACGCCTCATCTGCACAGTATACATTGCGGCTCGATCAGCTCAGGCCCGCCCTGGAAAAGCGCTTTTCTTCCAAATCGGATGCCGGTGACCGCCTCATCTTCTCGGGCTACCGCATCGGGGATATGGTTAAAGA
This sequence comes from Bacteroidota bacterium, assembly GCA_009908745.1. GTDB lineage: Bacteria > Bacteroidota > Bacteroidia > Chitinophagales > Saprospiraceae > Phaeodactylibacter. Next base: position 3,850 of record JAAAOU010000068.1, on the reverse strand, counting down.
GATCAACCAGCTGACGGATACCCGCTACGCATACCACGGGCAGGATGAGGAACAGTACGATTTCATCATACGGACGACCAGCGACGAAGCCTTGCGGGAAAGCTTAAAATCCTACGGCCTACAGTGGCAGGTGGGTAGTGAAGCGGCAGAAGAGACGGTTATTGAGCCACGGTAGGGCAGCAAGTGGAAATTACTGCTTCTGTTTCACCCCCGCCTCATAAACCTCCTCCGCCGTAATACTTCCCGACCGGCCGTACTCCCGCCATACGCCCTGTTTTTTCCCATTTTCATAATGCCCCTTGCTCGCCAACTGCCCATTATTGTGGTAAGTGAGGTGAGTACCCACCGGCACGTCTTTCTCATAGTATTCATCCTGCCGCAGCACCCCACTTTCGTGGAAATACTGCCAGCGGCCGTGCCCGTAGCCCGCTTTCCAGTGAGCGGAGAATTTGAGCCGGCCATTCGGGTACCACTCTTGCCACAGGCCGTGCGCCAAGCCCTCTTTGATCATTTTCCAAGATTTGGGCTTTCCATCTTCGTAGTAGTCGACGACGACGCCATTGAGCAGCTTATCATCTGCCGTGATACGTTCCTCATACACCGTGCCGCCACTGTGCTCCAGCTGACTGGCTTGGTAGATGGTCTGCGCGTTGGCATAGACGCAAAGGAATGTAAACACATACAATAACAGGAACCGGTTATTCATATTTAAATTTTTGGTTCAGCAAATTGGTTTGATAAGACGCTATAATCTATTTTTCCAAATTCTGACAGTACCGGGAAATTGCTGCGAAAGGGCTTCAGTAGGAATCGACCCAGATTTTCGGCTCGCCCCAAAGGTCCATCCAAAAGATCAAAAAGGGCACAGTGCTTGTCTCCACTTTATCATCTCTGCGGTAAGTAAGTGCAGATTGCCCAAACTGGTACAATCCACCTTCAAAAAGCAGGTAGTCGAGGTTCTTGAACTTCACTGGCTTGCGGTCCAAAGCCTGCCAGCGCTCCGAACGGTAAATCTCCTGCGGGTCATCCGTTATCAAATAGCTCGCCAGCGCCCAGCGTACCGGCTCCAGGCCGGATTCTGTCCAGTACTTTTTGATGCCATAGCTCGCCCGTGCCACTTCTTTTCCCCCGGCAAAAATGCGCCCCCGGGGTGCGTAGGATTGCGCCACCCGTTCCAAGTCTCCTTTGGCGTACGCCTGCTCCATTGAACCCAACTCTGCCTGTATACGCGCTTTGCGCCCGCCGATCGTCATGGCAATATTCGTATCCATGAGGTCAATCTCATATAGATCGCCTTTGTGTACGAAGATCAGCCGGCCCTCGGGCAGCACCTCCGCATAATAGGTGTAGGGGATGCCCTCAATACGCGTACCCGTGTCCCACTGCCCGTTATACTTTTGATGGAAACGCAAGCCCTTTTGCCCAAGCTTATCCTCCACCGGCCCCGGCACAATGCCCGCCCGGTTGACAATCAGCCGGGTTTCGTCAGCATTCACAATGGGCGTATAGGTCGTGGAGCCATACGGGCTGACCGCATCGCTCAACCACTGCGGCTGCGCGTAGCTGCCATCCGGCTGCGGTTCGGCATAGTAGATGCCGCGCGGGTTGCCGGCGGCGCTGTTGATGTACATGTACAAGGTACCGTCCTGCGCTACTCGGAAATAGCCCGCGTTCTGGAAAAGCGGGCCAGGCAGCTCTTCCGGGGCGCTCCAGCCGCCCTCTCCTGTCCGTTGCAGCCGGTAGGATTGAGCGCTGCCATCTTCGAAGCGCTTCTTGTAAAACACCTGCTGCCCGTCCGGGGAAATAGCCAAGTTGTAAATGGTATCCAAAGGGTGGAAGCGCTCCACAGTCCAGCTGTCTGCCGTGCGGCGGGCAATATAAGGGACTTGCTTGCCGTAGTTTTTATAACGGGTGAACAATAAGGTCTGCCCGTCGGCAGTGATGCTTGGGCTGCCCTCTGACCAGCCGGATATTGAAATCAGGCCAGGTTCAAAAATGGTGTGCTGGAGCGAATCCTGAACCTGCCCGCCAAGCCATATAGGCAGCAATATAAAAACAAGTTGAAAAAGCAATTGCATTAGTCTGGTTTGTAACGTTCAAAATACGGCCTGAGCTCTGGCACCTCCACTGTCGGCACACGGTAAAGCTGCCACCCACCACGAAATACGCTACTGAAGTACAGGTAGCTTCCATCCCGGCTGATGCGCGGTGCCCAGGCCCCTAAGCCCGTATTGACCGGTGCGGAAAGCGGCTCGGGCTCCGACCACCCTTCCGCCGTACGCCGGCTGATTAATATACGGTCGGGATGGGCGGGCGGGCGGCGGCGGTTGCGGTGGAACAACACGAAGCGTCCCTGCCGGTCCATGAACGCGCCGGCTTCCGCATCCGGGGTATTGATGTTGGGAGAAATGGGCCGGGCATTATGTTGCTGGTCCACGATGTAAATATCCGCCCGCCCGGCGCTGTCGGCTTGCCCGACTTTGCCGTAGGACGTCAGCAGCCAATCGCCATCCGCAGTGTAGGCGGGAAAGATATCGTAGGTAGAGGTGTTGACCGTTGGGGGCAAAAGCCGGATGCCGGTTACCGTGGTGCGGCCCTCCAACCGCAGTTCGTAAATATCCCCGCCGCCGATTTCCGGCATGCTGTCTTTGCGCGGCGTACCGTGCGCCAGCAGGGTCTGCTCGTTTGGCGACAGGCCGATGGAGTAGAAATGGTAGGCTGAGGTATCATAATCCAGCAGCTTTATTGCGTAGCCCTCCCCTACTGCTTCCGCAAAGTAGATTTTCTTCTGGCTGCGGAAGTAAAAATTGCCGTCTGAAGCCGGGCATAGCCAACCTGCCCCGGGTATGTCAAGCTCAAAGGGCATTAGTTGCTTGGTAGCGCTCCAGCCTTCGTTAGGGGTGGCGGCTTCCCGCTGTAGCGTGGCGGGGTAAACCACTTTGTCTTTTGTCACTCGGGCCAAGCCTGTCATCGGCTGCTTTGTACGGTCTACCTTGATCTTGGTGCGCCCCCAGATGTCAAAAAATAGGCTGTCCGCCGTTTGCCGGGTCAGTTGTACGGGCCGCCGGTAGTCTATTGTATCAGATAGGGCGACAAGACCGCCGTATACCAAGCCGTCCGCACCTTCTACCAGCTGCATTTCATAGGGTAGGCGCCCTTTGTCCGTCTGAACACTCAGCCGGTAGGTGCCTTCCAGGCTTTGCGCGCCTGCGGACCAGCGGATGAAAAGGAATAGTAGGGTGAGGAGCCATAGTCGGGTGTAAAGCATTATGGTTTGTTTTTGACCGGGTGAATTTACCTAATATTGTTAGGCTTTTAAGGCATAACGGTGTTAGGTATAAAAGGTTGTGGATAACCTCCTTTTTTTTAGCCCCACCCCATAGACTGGCTGGAGTCCAGCCTATGGGGTGGGGCGGACTCCCGGATTTATTTTCACTCTACCTGCACACTGCATTTGCAACGACATGGGTTTGCCCAACCTTTGTTTTGGTGGCTCTATGCGTTGCACGGGGCTGCCTTCCGTTGCTTCCCCATTCCACCTGTAGGCTGGCTTTGGAGCCAGTCTACAGATAGAATGGGCGGCGGGCGTTACTCTGTTCAGCGGGGCGAACAGTAGCCCCAACCCATAGACTGGCTGGAGTCCAGCCTATGGGGTGGGGCGGATTCCCGGATTTATTTTCACTCTACCTGCACACTGCATTTGCAACGGCAGGGGCTTGCCCTTCTCTCCTCGTTTGCGGGCCGGCCAGGGTATTGCTTACGTAGATTGGCATTGCATGGCTTTTGCTTGGTGGCTTTATGCTTTGCACGGGGCAGCCTTCCGTTGCTTCCCCATTCCACCTGTAGGCTG
>JAAAOU010000428.1 GCA_009908745.1 Bacteroidota bacterium | reverse complement strand
ATAACCAACGAAACACAATTCTACGTGGACGGGCAGCCGATGGCCGGCAATGTTTTTCAACCCAGCCGCACCGGCACTTTTTCCATCACCGGCCGTTACAAAGACCTGGAAAGCCCACCCGTAACCGTCACGGTAGAACGCCCACGGAACCGGAAAGTCCTAATCGAATCCTTTACCTCCAGCTACTGTGCTTGGTGTCCTTGGGCCGGGCACCGGGTGGATAGCCTGACGCACCATAATGAAAAGATAATCGGCTACTCTATTCATGGACTAGACCCCTTCCAAATTAGTGCCGCCCCGGTGCTTCAAGAGCAGCTTTCTGTTTACGGCCGGCCGGCCCTGAGAATCAACAGAGGGTATGTCCGTAATTTCTTCACCCCTACGGAGCTTGCCCCCCTGATGGATTCCATTCACTACCTGCTGTCTTTTCAACCCAAGCTGGAACTCTCGATCCATTCTGAGCTGTCCGCAAACACCCTGTCAGCCTCCGTACAAGGAAAGTTCTATGAACCCTTAGCAGATGAAGCTTACCTCAGCGTTTTCCTAGTTGAGGACAAGCTGACCTCTACCCAAGCTAATGCTTTTGCCGGAGGATGGAAGCCGGCCTGCCCGTATACGGACGACCCTAACCCTATCACCGATTACGAAAACCATCATGTCTTACGGCAGGTACTCACCGCGCCGCTCGGAGACCCCATTGACACAGGGGGCTTAAGCGAAGGGGAAATCCGGGAGATCGGATCGTATAGCGCTACCGTCAGCAACGTCACTGACTTGGAAGAAGCATGGCTGATTGCGTTCGTACACGGTAGAAGGGACGACATAGAACGATCCCACGTCCACAACGCGCAAATCGTCCAAGCAGGCAAAAGTGTCGATTTTGAAGAATAACGCCGCCTTGTGCCCACCCTATTCCACGAACCGGTTTTGAAAGGGGTTGTTAACTAGAAGAATATCAACTGATTCTTTTAACCCTCAACCCTATTATCATGAATTCATTCAAAGCATTAGCCGTTTTGCTCCTCTGCGCTGGTCTGTTCACCGCTTGCGATCAGGAAGCTGCGCCTGCACAAGAAGCCGAACCCGAGCAGGAAGAAGTAGTCGGCCTGGTAGAAGACGTACTGACCGAAGAGGAGCAAGCCGCCCTGACGCCCGACATGGTCATCCAATCCTTCAAAGAAGGCAACGAGCGCTTCATGCGCAACGACCTCACCACCCGCAACCACTCCGAACAGGTGCGCAAAAGTACTAATGCGCAATATCCCAAGGCCATCGTGCTCTCCTGCGTTGACAGCCGGGTGCCGGTGGAGGATGTGTTTGACCGCGGCATAGGCGATGTGTTCGTCGCGCGGGTGGCAGGCAACTTCATCAACGAAGATATTCTGGGCAGTATGGAATTCGCCTGCAAAGTATCCGGCTCCAAGCTTATACTGGTCTTGGGCCACGAGCACTGCGGTGCGGTCAAAGCCGCTGTAGACGACGTTAAACTCGGCAACATCACCCCCATGCTAGCCAAGATACGCCCCGTGGTAGAAGCAGTGGAGTACGAGGGGGACCGGACCTCCAAAAACGAGGAGTTCGTGCATGAGGTGTGTGTGAGCAACGTCCAAAACGCTATGCGCCAAATCCGGGAGCGCAGCCCCATCTTGAACGAGATGGAAGAGCAGCAGGAGATCAAAGTCGTAGGCGCGGTCTACGATATGGACAACGGGAAGGTGGCGTTTATGAATTAAGACCGTGTTGGGACTTTAGTAACCGGTCTAAGCTCTATAGACGGCCTCCCGGGTTTTACATTCGGGAGGCCCTGCAGTCAAATAATGCCGCCTGTTTGTTACCAATTGATTTATTCGTGCTGCGCTTGTAGCGGCGTGTCTGCGCAATATCAAGGCTTACCTTCCCCTGAAAAGCTAGCTTCGCTGAATGCTCACTACTGCTTTCCGCCCCCCATCAGAGAGGCTAAAAAAACGTTAGAGCATGACCACTTTCCGCCGCAGCAAACCGACCTCCGTCTCCAACAGCAGAAGATACACCCCTTTCAAACCAGCTACGTTTAGCTGTACGCTCCCCGTGTTTGCTTGGGGTTGCATAGCCCGTGCTACCCTGCCGTTCATATCAAGCAAACGGATACTTTGGACGGGCAAGCCTTCCGCCACTATATTCAGCTGGCCCTCGGCGGTAGGGTTAGGAAAGACCATCAACTGCGGCGGAGGCGCTGCGGCAGCTTCATCCTGACCGACGATATTACCCTCCAGCCAATCGACGATAGCCCGGTACTTGTGCGCTTCCTCTATCGGTTGATCGCAGGCGGTTTTGACCCCAAAGCAGGAGCCGCCGCCCGGGCAAGGGGCGTAGGAGGTGTAGAACACCAAAGTTGAGGTGATGGGCGCATGATCGAACCAGCCCTGCATGTATTGTTGATACCAGCCATACATCCTAGGGTGCAGGTTGAGGGTAGTGACTTGCTCCTCTGTCAAGCCAGCCTGCCAAGACGTGAAGTGCTGGCCCGCCTCGTAAGCCACCAGCTGCTTGTCGTACGCTGCGGCCAAGTTTATGAAATCCGTAAAGGGGTCGCCTTTGTCCCCGCTCGGCCCGGGTGCTATGCTCCCGTCCATAATACCTTGTACATAATAATCGAGTGAGTCGAAGACCGCCTCCGTATCGGGCCAGTGGGCAGTGACCGGGGCGGCATCGCCTACATACGGGGCAGGCGAAAAGGCATCGAACAGCTCCATCTTCCCCAGCCATTCGACAGCTTCGAGTTCTTGCTCCAGCATAGCCGTCCAGCCAAACTGTGCACCCAGCACCCCGATCAAACGATCGCTTTCGCTGCCAAACGCTTCATCGAACAGCTGCAAGACCTCAGCAGCACGGGCCGCGTACTTGTGCCCAGCGTAGATCGCACCGTCGTCCCCCGGAAAACCAGCCAAGCCTACTTCAGCAGGCTCTACGCTGTCGTGGTACTCAAACCAATAATGCCAAGGGGATTCATTGGAGTATTCCACAAAGATGTTCAGAGAGTCCGCCAAACGGTTTTTGATCAGGCCAGCCAGTTGGGTTACAAAATTGTCGTTGGCCATCACGGGCACTGTGATCCACAAATCGGAGCCGGTCAAATTGCAAATGTCTATCATGTGCTCGTAGGCCGTACCCCGGTTATCGTCCACATCACCGCCGTAGGAGTACTGCTGCAACTTCGGGCGCTCTGCCCAGTCTTGGATATCCGAATTGGGCACTCTCGCCCACCACATCGGGCGGATGACGTCAATAGGGGGCTCAAAGGCGCTCAGGAAACAATCGTTGAACGCATGCGGCGAGTCGTCATCGTAACCCGGTAGGTGCAACCGCATGCCCCGCAGGTGGTCGTCGCTGTTCGTGGCACTGATACGCAACTCAATGTAAGTCGCGCTGTTGGTTATGGGAATGGATACCCCCTGCGGCGGGCAGGGGCCGCTGAGGTTGTAGTCGTCTTCCCCCGCCGTCAGCGTGAAAGTGCCTTGGCCTTCCCACTTTAAAGTGAAATCGCCCACCGGCAGGTTTTCCCCGATGTACACCACCGAGACCGCCGGCAGTCCACTGAGCGGGTAACCGAGCGAGTCGTAAACCGATGCGCCGCTGAAGGGGTCCGCGATCTTGAATAAGTTATTGAAGGGTATGGCGGGGCTCCAGTTCATAAGCTCCTGCCACTCTAGGTTCAGGCCGGCCCTCGGCCATTCTTCCGGTGTGGGCTGCGCTTGCACACCACTGGCGGTTAGAATAATTACCAAGACAAAGGTCAGTATACCGCGAGAAACAAAGGCCAATTTAGAGGTCAACCACATGGTTCAATGTTTTTTTCTTTCCTAACGTTTTGTGGATGTGCTGCCGCTGCTTTTTCACTGATTCTCCTACCCTATGCCACATACTGCATGGGTAAGCCCAAAAAAGGCGTAACGCTCTGCAGCATGATATATACAACGCTCCCGAAACAAGGCGGGGCAAAGCGGTCTTGCAGCGCTTAGCTGCTGCCGTTGAAAACTGGGCAGCAAACGCACGTGGTTAGACGTTTACAACCCGGTACAAGGCCTTTAAAAAACTAACAAAATGGTGCTCAAAACAACTGTAGGCTATTGCAAGCTACTCCTGTTAGTATCCACACTGTACACGCTACCCAGCAGCTGTATCGCCCAATCTGC
>JAAAOU010000171.1 GCA_009908745.1 Bacteroidota bacterium | reverse complement strand
AGCGGGTCGACAATATTGACGATGGTCTGATTGCGGCAGCAACGCTGATAAGCCAGCTGATACCCGCCGGGAATGGGCGGCAACTCCACGACAACCCGGTAGGTGGTGGTATGGACGCAAACATCCGGCGGTACGACTAGGCACTCGCTCGTCAACACAGGATCTAGCGTATCGTTACCCATCAGCTCGATACGGATTTCATCGAGCAACTCATTATCCGCATTGAAAATACCGATGGAAGCAGGGTCGTCAAACCAAGCCTGCGGGTTGCCATTAAAGCAGTCCCGGAAAATCGTCAAGGTAATTTCGTACTCGTCGTTGCCCAGGCAGGTGTAGTTCATTTCCCCGCCTACGATATGCGTAGCTCGCAATTGCAGCGGCAAGGCGCAAAGGGCGATCCAAGTAAGGGCGATAATCAGACGAGTCGGTTGCATATATTGGGCAGCGCATGAGTAATTCAAGTCGAATATACAAAAGCTTCGGCGATAATCGCGAATTCGCCACATTTAGGCAGCTGCTGACCCTAAATATGGCAGCTGCCAGATGGTTTTCATCAACACGGTCCCGATCCGCCGGGGCTATCGCAAAAGCCCACCACCGCCTCCACAAACCGCTCCGGTTCCTCCATCCAGGGAAAATGACCAGCCCCCGGCAGCAGCAACAGCTTCGCATCTGGTATGAGCGCGGCGGCCCGCTCCCCGTGGGCGACCGGGAAAAAGGCCTCGTCTTCCCCCCATATAACCAAAGTAGCTGGGCGCACCGACCGCAATTCATCATCCGTAAAGGTTTGAACGGCTTTGCCCCGGCCGAGGAAAAAAGGGTAGCGCCCTCCCCGCTTGCGAATCACCTCAGTAGTATACCGATGCCAGGCCGGGTGGGCAACCGTCGAATCTTTGAATACCTTGCTACCCATCAAGCGGTCCCAGATAGGGCTGGGGAACAAACGGTATAGTATCATTTGTGGAATAATGCTACGGTCCCATTCGTCGCTCATCCCACCGGGGCTGACAAGCACCAGCTTATGCAGCCGCTGCGGAAACTCCAAGGCGTAAGCGATGGCCACTGCCCCGCCCTGCGAATTGCCCAGCAAATGGAAGCGGCCGATACCCAGCGCTTCCACGGCAGCCTGCAACCAGTCCACATAAAAGGCTTTGCTGTAGTTGGCCCAAGGCTTATCCGACTCGCCGTAGCCCGGTTTGTCGAAAGCAATGACCCGAAAGTGCTTTGACAGCGGGCCAATCACTTTGTACCAGTTGGCCGCGCCCCCGCCGGCACCGTGCAGCAAGACGAGTAGCGGGCCTTCACCTGCTTCTAAGTAAGCGGTGCGGATGCCATTGGCAGTGAGAAAACGATGCTCAGCGGGTGGGTCTATGAGACTGAGGACTTGCTGAAAAGTACGGCTTGGCATGTGTCCAGAGGATAATTTTAAAAAACAACGGTCCCTAATTCAGCCGCCAGCTCATTGCGCATGGCTTTCAGCCGTTGGTCCAGTTTGAGGTGAAGCATGTACTCATCGGAGCCCGCCTTGTAAAGCGCCTTTATTTTTTCGGCATTTTCCTCAATCATACGGTTGAGCTTGCGCAGGCGGAACCGCTTCATGGCTGAGCTGCTGTCTTTCACAAAGTTTTCCTCCGGCATCTTCTGCGTGGTAAGGAAGATATCCCAGCGCTTAGCCCAGTTCTCACTGTACTCGTAGGGCGTGCTGGAAAGATCGACCGCCAATTGCTGTACTTCGGCATCCGGGTGGTGTAGGAAAAAAGAGGGCGACAATTCTTGGCCTGCTGCCTGATGCTCAGCGACCAAACGGATCACTTTCTGGTAGAGCTTATTGTCAAAGTCATCCAGCACATCCTCCACATTGCTCAGGATATAGTCGGCCACCGTGATGCCTTCCTCTTTATCAAAAACCACCCCGCCCCCGTTGATGAGGATACGGACGATGTCGCGTTCCTGAAAGCCATCGCCTTGATCAGTAGCGGCAGATGGTTGGCCAGGCATCGGTGGTTCATCGGGCATGTGGCGCTCATGGCCCAACGGCGGCTCTTCCGTAGGAAAAGGCGGTTCCTCTCCCCCCCTATCCTGCTGGGCTTCCCGTTCGCGGCGGCGCTGCTCGCGCTCGCGCTCTTTGGAGCGCTGTTTGATGTGCTGCCCGACCGCTTTATTCGCTTCGTTAACCAGCAATTGCTCCTCGACTTCCATGATTTTGGCACACTCGCGGATGTAGAGCGAGCGTTTGATCGGGTCTGGAATCCGGGCGATGCTTGCCACCAGCTCTTGAATGAGCTTGGATTGCTTGATGGGGTCGCCGTCGGCTTCCGCTTTCAGCAGGTTGGCTTGGAACATCAGGAAGTCCTGCGCCTGCTGCGTAATATAGGTGTTGAAGGCATCGGTACCCACTGACTGCAGATAGGAGTCGGGGTCTTCGCCTTCGGGCAAGAGCACAATTTTGACATTCATCCCTTGCTCCAGCACCAGCCCCATACCACGCAGCGCCGCTTTGACCCCGGCGATATCCCCATCGTAGAGGATTTTGATGTTCTCGGTGTTGCGCTTGACAAGCTGTATTTGTTCTACGGTCAAAGAAGTACCAGAAGAAGCCACTACGTTTTCGATGCCTGCTTGATGCAGCGAGATGACATCCGTATAACCTTCCACCATGATGCATTCATCGTGCTTGCGTATGGCTTGTTTGGCAAAATAGGCACCGTAGAGCACCTTGCGCTTGTTGTAAACATCCGTTTCTGGGGTGTTGACATACTTGGGTGCTTTGACGTCCTTGGCCAAAATACGCCCCCCAAAACCGATCACTTTCCCGGATAAGCTGTGGATGGCAAACATAACACGGTCGCGGAAAAAGTCCCGCCCGTACTGTGAGGTCAGCCCCAGTTTTTTCAGCAGTTCCGCATCGTAGCCGGTCTGCACCGCCGTAAGGGTGAACGTATCCTTGCCCGCAGGCGCGTACCCCAAGCCGAATTTGCGCATGATTTCCTCCCGGAAGCCCCGGCGCTTGAAGTAGCTCAGGCCCACGCTTTTTCCTCGGTCGGTCTCAAATAACTGCTTTTGGTAAAAATCTTTGGCAAATTGATTGACCAGATACAAGCTTTCCTCGTACTGCCGCTCTTCCCGCGCTTCCTGCGAGAGCTGCTTTTCCTCTAGCTCAATCCCATACTTTTTGGCGAGGTAGCGGATGCCTTCCGGGAAGTTGAGGTGCTCGTGCTCCATGACAAACTTGAGCGCATCCCCCCCAGCACCACAGCCGAAACACTTGTAGATGCCTTTGGATGGCGAAACCGTAAAAGACGGGGTCTTCTCATTGTGGAACGGACATAGCCCAATTAGATTCACCCCGCGGCGCTTCAGGCTCACAAAGTCTTCTACGACGTCTTCTACCCGCGCCGTTTCCAACACTTCATCTATACTCTTCTGCTTGATCATGGTCTAAAAATACACTTTTTCCGCGCCCCAAAAAAGATTAACAATGTATTAACGGAGGGTAAAAATCACATAAAAACCAGATAACCAAGTGTTTATGAAGCCTTAACAGCTTTTTAACGCCCCAGCTAGATGAGCCCATAGACCACAATCCCTCCTTTATACGTCTTAATGACGAAATCTAATGACAGATTCACAAGAACTAATGGGTGTTCTCATAGTGTGTGGGCTACCCCGCCGCCGAAAGGATGTGCGGGGTAGTTTTTTTTAATCTTTTTCAAAGTCCCCTACTACCTTGGCTTACAGGCTCCTACTGATGTGCCTCCAATATTTTTTCAATTTTTTTTGGTCGGGTCTAAACAAAATGTGCGAAAAGTTTGTACTTTTGAGTATACAGAGAGAGCGCGTTAGTGAGCCCGCTGCACCTTCCTTTCCATAGCAGCGGGTTTTTTTTGTCCCTACTACATCATCCGGGCGCCCTTTTCACTATTCAATAGCAGAAACACGGCCCCTTTCCCAATAGCGCTTGGGCCATGGCAGCATCAACGATGTAAAGGGGGGTTACTCTTCTTCCGTTACCGATTCCACGATAAAATATTTGGCCGCTTTCGGGCGGTAGTATAAGGACTTGATGTAGCCCGGCTGCTGGGTAATGACGATGGGCACGGTATTGCTGGCCGCATTGGGTGATATGCTTTTCATATCCATCTCCGCTGTAAAATCACGATAACTTACCGAGTCGTACCTGCTTAGCCCTACTTTAAAAGTCAACGTCACTTTATCCGGGAAGATGCGCAAGCTGTCGGGGGCATTTTTCACGACCAGCGGCACATAGACCGACTTTTCGGTCACAGGCTCAACCCGGATGGTGGCTTCCACTTGCCGGGTAGAAAGGGTAACCTCTGGCGGAGCAGGTTTCAGCGCAATAGACCATACTTGGGTTTTGTCTAAGCCCGTTTGGGAGACAGAGTCCGTTGGCCAAGAAGTATACGAGGCGATTACCGATTTAGGCCCCGAGAGCGTAACCGAATCCGGGGAGAGTTGCACCGGCGGCAACAGTTGGTGCTCTACGGCAAAGCCAAGCTGGGCGCGGAGGCGGACAGGCAACGTGACTTGGTCTTCTTCTTCCAGCACCAAGGCCAAAGCATCCTGATTGACATCAATGATGTTGATATCATCCGAATACAACTGCTGCTTGATATCCGAGCGGATTTGGCCCCGGCTAAGGTTCAAGCTTTCCATGCCGCTCATGTCGTAGGAGAGCAACAATTCTCGTTTGGTGAAAAAGTCAAAGAGCAGGTCCCAGCCCGTCCCCTCCACGGCTATAGTAAGTTTTTTTGGGGGTTGCTTGGCGAGTACTTTGCCGCTGGGCGTCTGCACCTTAAACGAGACGTCTTTTTCGGCTTTGTAGGTTTGAGAGAGCTTGACGAGCAACCAGAAGACAAGGGCTATCCCGATGCAAACGAGCAGGATAGCCCGGTCTTCTTTGGGCGCTAACCTAAAATTTCGTCTATTTATCTTTAGCATCGTCTCCGCTGGATGACATAGCCTCGGTCATTTCCTTGGAAATCGCATTGCGGGTCACGCGGATATAGGTCTTGTTGGAGACTTCCAAGGTGACCACCTGCTCCTCAAGTTTGTTGATCCTGCCGATGATACCGCTTGCGGTGACAACTTCATCCCCTTTTTGCAGGCTTTCGCTGAAGGTTTTTTGCTCCTTCTGCTTTTTTTGCTGCGGCCGGATAAGGAAGAGCCAGAAAATGACAATCATGGCCCCGATAAAAATCAAATTGTACAAGCCGGCATTCCCGGCCTGCAGTAAAAGGTTCGTTTGGAATAACATATCGTTTAAAATTAGTATTCAAGTTGTGGCTACTTCGACGGCTCATTGACGACTGGCTCCACGTTCCCTTTCAGAAACACCCGGGTGGTATTGGGGTAAGTATTTGCCGTGATGGTCACCGGTTTGTTCTGGGCGTTTTTCTTGCCTTTGCTGTCGAAACGTACGCGAATTTCCCCTTCTTCGCCCGGAGGAATCGGCTTTTTAGGCCACTTCGGGATGGTACAGCCGCAGGTAGAGCGGGCGTTGCTGATGATCAAGGGCGCTTTGCCGGTGTTCGTGAACTTAAACGTGTGCTCGATGACTTTGCCCTCCGGGATGGTGCCAAAATCATAGGTCACCTCCTCGAAGTTGATCTTAGCCACGTTTACGGTGTCGATTTCCTCGGCGGAAACGGGATTGCGGATCATGTCGGCATTGCTGATCGGCCCTTCCTGCTTGATTTCTTCCAAGGACTTCTCCGAATCGCCTGCCGGTTGCTGGTCTTGGCAGGCGGTCAAAACAGCAAACATCAAAAACAACAAGCAGCAGTTAATCGCTCGCATACGCATGAATTTTCTTTTCGCAAAAGTAGCTAAAATTTGGAGCTTTGCGCCCAGTTTAGCAGCAAGACTCGCAACAAACTGTACAACGGGAAACCCTCCGAGCCTCGCAATTGTTTCCCACCCAAACGATTCCGCAGACATATGCAAGTTTTCCTCATCGGGTTCATGGGCAGCGGCAAATCCCACACGGGGCGTAGACTGGCCAATTTGCTACAACGGCCTTTTGCAGACCTCGACCAGGCCATAGTAGAACGCGCCGGCTTGGATATCCCCACCATTTTCGCCGAACAAGGCGAACACCACTTCCGGCAGCTAGAACGCGACTGCCTGCGTACTTTGGCAGCTCCCCCCAAGCGGGTAGTAGCCTGCGGGGGCGGCACCCCTTGCTTTTTCGACAATATGGATTGGATGAACCAGCAGGGGCTCACCATTTACCTGCGTGCCGACGCGGAACTGCTGGCTCAACGCTTGCTTAAAAACCAGGCGGCACGCCCGCTGCTGAAGGGGCTGCCCCCCGAACAACTGCCAGCCTTCATCACTGAAAAACTGGCGGCCCGCACACCTTACTATATGCAGGCGAACGTCGTTTATGACCAAGAGGAGGCCCAAGAGGATGTAGCGCAATCGCTTTACCATCAATTTTCTAACATCATCGGGCACTGAAACATGGAGCACATCGGGATCGACTACGGCAGTAAGATGGCGGGTACTACGGCTATCGCTTATCTGGAAGGGAATAGCTTGCATTTTGCGCAAAGCCAGAAAAAACAGGACGCTGATGCTTTTGTGAAAAACTGGGTGACGGAGCATCAGCCGCAAACCGTGTTCCTTGATGCCCCACTCAGCCTACCCGGGGTATATACCCAGCCCGCATCTTACGGCGACTATTTCTACCGCGCAGGTGACCGCTTGCTGAAGGCGATGTCCCCTATGTTTTTGGGTGGGCTGACCGCCCGTGCCATGAAGCTCAGCCGCGCCCTGCAACAACAGCGCATCCGTGTTGTGGAAACCTATCCGTCCCGTTTGGCGGATGTCTTGGCGTTGGACCGAAAACGCTACAAGAAAGATAAAGCCTATCTGCCTGGCGCGGCTTCCATCATCATGCAGCAAATGCACCGCTTGCAACTGGCCGAAGCGCCGGCCAACTGGCATCAGGTGGATGCCCTGCTTGCTTTTTGCAGCGGGTGGCGCTATCATCAGGGATTGCACGAGCTATACGGGGAAGCATCCGAAGGGGTCATTGTCGTATGACAAAAAAAGCTTAGTTTTGGCGCGGCAGCACCGCTATGACTATGGCTTTTAAGTTTCAAATTCCATTCTACGCTTTCCGCCTGCAGCTACAGCCCGAGGTCAGCTTCCTCGCCCCGTTGTCTGACGCTGCGGTACTGCGGGTTAATCAGGCATTGCACACCGTTGCTGGGCAGTACGCCAATGCCTTGCAGAAGAAGGTACTCAACGAAGGGCAGATCAGTGAGCTGCTGCAGGAATACAACCGGGGCGGATTTGCCAAGGGCGAAGTAGCGGTGCAGTTCCCCGCTGCTCGGCAGCGGCCGGATTATCCCGCGTTTCAATTGTCGTTCACCTATTTTTACAACGAGGCCGAGGACGATAGTGCCTGGGCCATCATCCCCGCTCTGGGCATTGAGGCTTACGCTGAACAGAAGGCCGATCTGGAGGGGCAGCTACGGGCCGCAATACGGCTAGATTTTACCCGAAAAAAACGCTTGCAGGCCGTACAGGGTATCGTGAGTGCCATTTGGATGTCCTCCATTGAGCTGGAGCAAGCTACCATCGACTTACAAGCGCCCACCCCGCGGGAGCTGGAGGAAAAAGTACAGCGTAAGAAAGATTTACTGCTACCCAAAGCCGCCAACGAACTGGGTGCCAAAAAACCAATCGCTTACGGACAGGAAGACAACCTGAAGCGAGCCGCGCAGGTGCTCACCGGCAATTTCCAACGGAACCTGCTGCTCGTTGGCCCTTCAGGCGTAGGCAAGACCGCGCTGGTGCAGGAGCTCGCCCGCCAGAAAAACAAGCTCGGCCTTAAAGACAGGATATGGGAAACCACCGCTTCCAACCTTATTAAAGAGCTGATGCAGGACACCGGCTGGCAGCACAACATCGCCCAACTCTGCCGAGAATTGGCCGGCCGCGGTAATATCCTCTATGTACGCAGCTTGATGGACCTCTTCGAAGTGGGGAAATACGAAGGCAATGACGTCAGCGTCGCCGAGTATCTGCGCCCTTTTCTCGCCCGCGGGGAGTTGACCATGATTGCGGAATGCACAGCGGAGGAGGTCGCGCAAATTGAGATTCAAAGCCCTAATTATCTTGCCGCCTTTCAACGCTTGGCCCTAGAGGAACCGCCCGAGCCGCTGGCCGAGGACATTGTCCTGCGCAAGGTCGGTGCTACTGCCCAACGGCAAAACGTAAACATCAAGGCAGAGGCGGTCCGGGAAGCGATACGGCTCAGCCGCCGGTTTACGCCCTACGATGGGCTGCCCGGCCGCCCGATACGGTTCATGGAAAGCCTGCTTATGCACCAAAGTGGGCAACACCGGGAAAAGAAGGGCAAAGGCACGATACAGCGCGCCGACGTCATACAGCAGTTCTGCGAGGAAACGGGCATGCCCCGCTTTATGGTGGACCCCGACATCGCGATGAAGCCGGAGAGGGTCAAGAAAACATTTAATGCTACCGTGTTCGGCCAGGAGGAAGCGGTAGAGCGCATGGTAGGGGTATTGTCCACCGTCAAGGCCGCCCTGTCCCGTACCGGCAAGCCCATCGCTTCCTTGCTCTTCGTGGGGCCGACCGGAGTGGGCAAGACCGAATTGGCGAAGCTCGTTGCCCGCTTTATGTTTGGCAGCGAAGACCGCTTGAGCCGGTTTGACATGAGTGAGTACTCCACCCCCTATGAAGTGCAGCGGCTGATTGGCACCCATTTTTACGCGGAGGGCCTGCTGACCTCTACCATACGCAAAGCCCCTTTTTGTGTACTGCTATTTGATGAGATCGAAAAGGCGCACAGCAGCTTTTTTGACCTGCTGCTGCAAGTGCTTAGCGAGGGCCGCTTGACAGACAGTCAGGGGCAATTGGTGAATTTCTGCAGCACCATTATCATTATGACTTCTAATGTGGGGGCTAGAGGGCTGCAGCGGCCGCCTATTGGCTGGGGGGAAGCCGGGCAGCAACAGGACCTCAAAGCGCATTTCACTACGGCCGTCCAGAAAGCTTTCCGGCCAGAGCTGTTCAACCGCATCGACCAAATCGTCCCTTTCGGCTCACTCGACCAGCTGACGATACGGTATGTGGTAGAGCGCGAAATGGAGTTGCTGCGGCAGCGGGAAGGTATACGCTACCGGCGCGTGCACATCAGCTTGGCAGATACTGTATACGACTACCTGGCCCGGCATGGTTACAACCCTAAATACGGGGCCCGGCAACTGCAACGCACCATTCGTGAAGCACTCATCATACCACTGGCGCAGTGCCTCAACACGCAGGACCCCGACGATCAGGTGGAAGTAAAAGTACGCGTCCACCAAGATCAATTGGAAATCGAAGCCGAGTCGGACCCGCTTGCCTTTGAGCTGCTGCTGGAGGAGATGTCCAAAATCAACCACACCGACCACGCCAGCAATATCCGCCGCGAGTTAGAACGGCTGCAAGAAGGGCGGCTGTATGTCAAACTGCTCAGCCAACTGGACTTGCTCGTACGGGAAAAGCAGCGGCTGGGCGAGGCGTTTTGGGAAGACAAAACCAAGGGCGACCGCTACACTTTCTTGATGGCGACCCGCGAAAAATGCGAAGCATTGATGCAGGAACTGCGCGATATTGAGCTGGGCCTCTCCGAAGCTTGCTTGGGGGCTGCCCCCTACGAACCTGCGCAAGCGGAACAGCTCGATCAACTGGAAAATGAGTTGTTTCTGTTCAAGCTGGAGTTGTTCGCCCGTTTGCAGACCGGCTACAACCACTGCCAACTGGCGATATACGGGGCCGAAGCGGAACCCTTGATGTATTTTTACCAAGCGCTGTTCATGCGCAAAGGGTATGAGTACGAGATGACCGGCATTTGGTACCGCGAAACAGCGCCCGAGGAACCCCCTTTTGTGGAGTGCCCCCTCCCCTACGGCCAGGCAGCTAGACCACCGCAGCCGGGCGATTTGTTCTGGGGCGTAAAGTTTGCGGTCCGGGGCTTAGCCGTACGGTCTTATTTGCAGCTCGAGAGCGGTATCCAACGCTGGCACTTCCCGCCGCAGGACCCCAAATATTACTGGGTGATGGTATCGGAGCGTGAAGCGGATACGCCGGCCAATATCCACCGGCGCGATTTTTATACCAAACGGCCGCCCCGGCGCGTTGTAAGCCCGAATAAACTGAAGGACACGGTACTGAAGCTGGAACGCGAGTACAACAAAGGGCAACTCCCCGAGCTGATCGCCGAGCAGCTCGACCGCATTTTCAAAACCAAGCTAGACCGTAACGTATTATGAACTTAAGACTATTGGTACTGCTGTGCATGCTCAGCCCGCTGTGGGCACATGCGCAGGATAATGGCGCCGACACCCTCACTCACTTTTACTGGGCGAGCTTCACGGACAAAGCCGACAGCCCGTACCGTATTGAGCAACCGGACGTTTTCCTGTCTGAACGGGCTATTGAACGGCGTTCCCGGCTGAATATCCCCGTTACAGAGCAGGACTTCCCTCCAAACCCTGAATACTTAGAAGGCATAACGGCGCAAGGGGCCCGTATCCACCACCGCTCCCGCTGGCTGAATGCGGCCACTTTTTATGCATCCTCAAGTCTAGCCCAACAAATCGCCGAACTCCCCTATGTCGATACCGTATGGGTGGCGGGCCCTTACCGTTCTCCCACTAGGATAAGCCGGGCCCGCAACTTCAAAATGGACAGCCTGCGCACTTCCCCCCGCCCGGAAGAGCCCTATGGCTACGGCGCCCAGCAAATTCGAATGCTTAATGGGGACAGCTTGCACCAGATGGGGTACCGGGGGGCGGGCACTTTGATTGCCGTCTTGGACGGCGGTTTCACCGGGGTTGACCAAAGCCCGTTTTTTGATAGCTTGCGGGCAGCTGGCCGGCTGATGCCCTCTGCGGATATCGTAGATCAAGACAGCCTAGTCTGGGAGTCCAGCTCGCACGGCACCAAAGTGCTGTCCACTATGGCCGCTAATGTGCCGGGGGTGCTGTTGGGTACGGCTCCGGAGGCTAGCTATGTTTGTGTCAAGACGGAAGACACCCGCGGGGAGCACCGTATTGAAGAGTGCCACTGGGTAGTGGGCATAGAGTACGCCGACAGCCTAGGCGCAGATGTGGTGAATTCTTCCTTGGGCTACACCACTTTTGACGACCCCAAGATGAACTACGACAGCAGTAGCTTGACCGGGCGGCTTTCCGTAGCCAGCCAAGCTGCTAATATCGCTGCTGAAAAGGGCTTGTTGGTGGTCACGAGCGCCGGTAACGAAGGCAGTTCTTCTTGGCGGCTCATCGGCATACCCGCCGACGCGGAGAAAGCGCTTTCGGTAGGCGCAACCGATATGCGCGGCAACTTGGCGTCTTTTAGCTCCGTAGGCCCCTCTGCGGACGGCCGGGTGAAGCCGGATATAGTAGCCCCCGGGGCCTGGGTCTTTACGGCAGACGCGTATCAGTACCGGATTGCCATAGGTTCGGGAACCTCTTTTGCGGCTCCTATCCTGGCGGGCCTGGTCGCTTGTTTGCGGCAAGCCTTCCCGGATCAGCCGGTGGCCAATATCTTCGACGCACTGCGGCAAAGCGGCTCGCAGGCGCAGTCGCCGGATAATGCATCAGGTTATGGGTTGCCCGATCTTGTAAAAGCTTATGAGTTGTTGAAAGAAGGCAGCAAGCCTTAGAAGACTTGCTGCCAATGGGAGGTAGGAGCTTATATTGCTTGGTGGTTGAACGGCTGTATCACCATTTCCGAAACCACGCCAGAAGCAGGCTGCTGGCATAAAAACCATACAGCACGGCCGGCTTCTTGGGCCGTCAGGAATTTTTTGCGGTTGACCGGCATGTCGATCTCATCCCAGAAGTCGGAGTCCACGCCGCCCAGGTACAAATTGGTCAGGCGTACATTGGTGCGCTTCAGCTCTTCGCGGATGGACTTGACCATGCCATTGAGACCGTATTTAGAAGCGGCATATGCAGCAGCAGCAGCCATCGGTGCTTTGCCGAGCACGCCCGGGATATTGATAACCATCCCCTTTTTGGCGGCTTTCATCGGCGGCAAGAAGGCCTGCATCACCAGGAAAGCCCCTTTCAGATTGATATCGAGTACACGGCTGAGCTGGTCGTATTCGATGTCCTCGAATTTCTTGAGGTAGCCTACGCCGGCTGCATTGATTAGAATATCGAGCTGACCGATTTTGTCGTGCACTTTGTCCGCGACGCCCTGTACTGATTTGGGGTCGGTTACCTCCATCTCGAAGACCTGGTCGCCGGGGATATTATTGTCCTTCGCAATCTTATTAAGCTTCTCTTTATCGCGGCCAGTGATAAATACATTCGCCTGTCCGCTTTTGATCATGCGGGTGGCTTCTGAGCCTATACCGCCCGTAGCCCCCACGATTAAGACTTTTTTGTTGGCAAGAAGTTCAACTGCCATAGTAGTGTTCGTTTTTTTATGATTGAATAGCGTTCAAAAACTCGGCACGCACGTTTTCGTTCAAAAACTTGCCGGCGTACTCTGTTGTAACCGTGCTGCAGCCCATGTGTTTGACTCCGCGCATTTCTACGCACTGATGCTTGGCGTCTATGTACACGGCGACGTCCTCCGTGCCCAATACACTTTTCAGCTCCTCCGCAATCTGTACAGTCAGGCGTTCCTGTACCTGCGGGCGCCGGGAGAAGTAATCCACAATTCGATTAAGTTTGGACAAACCGATAACTTTGCCGTTAGCAATATAGGCGATGTGGCAAACGCCGGTAATGGGCAGAAAATGGTGCTCGCAGAACGATTGTACCGTTATGCCTTTTTCCACGAGCATCTGCCGGTAGCCAAATTTGTTTTCAAACAGCGAGATAGCGGGCTTGGCTTCCGGGTTGAGGCCGCCGAATATTTCCTTCACGAACATTTTTGCCACCCGGCGGGGCGTCCCGTTAAGGGAGTCGTCTGTTAGGTCGAGCCCCAGGGTGTCCATAATTTCGCGAAAATGGGCCGCGATGATCTGCATTTTTTCTTCGTCACTGCACTCGAAAGCGTCCTCCCGCAGCGGGGTTTCCTTTGAGGTCGCGGCGTGCGCCTCGCCGATTTCTTCCAAGCGGTCGAGTGAAGAATTTTGCTTTGGAGCATGTCCGTTTAATCTTCGGGCAATACCGTTGCCCGAGGTATCGGAATTGATCATAAGGGATTTATTTAATAGCTTGCTAGCCTTTTGGAAATTAATGCGGTATGCTTATCAGCAAACCGCTGTCCTAACGCCATAGCTGATTAATTGTTTAACCATTGACTTGTCAATATGCTGGTTATACCGAAAAGATGGGGCCGACTTGTTTTGCTGCTCTTGGGCTTTGGAGCCTGCGCACCCGATGCGCCACCCGGGGGAACCCCAGCTGACTGCCGTTATCAGGCACCAGAACCGGTATTTGGTGAAAAGCTGACAGGGGTGAGCGGGCACCATTTTGAACGTGAGGGCATGTCGGCCACGGAGACTTTTGTACTTGACCAGCAACTCGAAGTAGTGTTGTACCAGAGTGGCTGCGACTATATACAGCAAGAGTTTATATTCACATGGGCAGGCGGCCCGCGGGGGAACAGTGCCCGCTTTTGGGTGCGCGAAGCGGCCGATCAGTTTGAGCGCTTAGCGCATTTGGGGGCAGCCTATGTCAGTTTTAAAGCGCTGAGCGATGCCTTGCGGCAACACGAGGCCAGCATACAGCTCGAAAAAGCATTCGAGTTGCAAGCAGGATTAGCGATCACCATTTCCCCATTGTCTTATCGCTCTCCCAAACAACTGCGAGTCGTTTTACGGCAAGAATAATTGACAGGTGGCCGAAGTCCTTGATTTACTATGCCAAAGGGCTCATACAAAAGCCTGCTGATGACACCCATTCTGTTTTTGTTTTACTTGTAAAAAATTCATAGTCAACAATTTAATCAAATCATTGACATCGTTTCCCCCTTTACATTTTGACAAATTGTCAGTGGTTTTTTTTGAGTATGCCCCACCTGCTTTATACTTTTATGATATCATTGAAAATCGCTCATTACTCCCCGCTTATTACCATTCGACAGCAGTACTGCCTCGCCGCTGAGTCGGCAAGTAGGCAGCTCAAGATATAAGTATCAGCAAGTTAGGATACCCCGCTCGCACTGTGCGCAGCGGGGTTTCTTTTTGGGCGGTTTAGCACCCGTTGTGCTTTTACCCCTGTATAAGGCACTGCCCAATTCAACGTGTTCCGTGGCATGTCCTCATTTTGATGCGTTTGCCCTGCTCCTAGGCCCTCCCAACTAGCCAGAACCAATAACTATTGTATATTTGCGGCGGCGTTGTCCAGCCATTCGGAACCGATGACGCGTTAATATTATTTCGAAGTACCTCGTGCAAATGAGGCTAGACCAACAAAAACCAGTAGTAAAAATATGGACAAGTTTGATCTGATCGTAATAGGTAGCGGCCCGGGCGGTTATGTAGCTGCAATACGGGCGTCCCAGCTAGGCATGAAAGTAGCCGTCGTAGAACGGGAATCACTGGGCGGTATCTGCCTAAATTGGGGCTGTATCCCGACCAAAGCGCTGCTCAAAAGCGCGCAGGTGTTTGACTACATCAACCACGCCGATAATTATGGCATCAAGATTGACAAAGCCAGTGTGGATTTTGGTGGCATGGTGAAGCGCAGCCGGGGCATAGCTGACGGCATGAGCAAAGGCATTAATTTCCTGTTCCGTAAAAATAAAATTACCGTACTAGATGGCCACGGCAAATTATTGCGGGGCAAAAAGGTAGAGGTAGAAGACAAGGACGGCAAGAAAAAAACCTACAGCGCTGAGCATATCATCATCGCTACCGGTGGCCGGGCACGCGAATTGCCTTCTGTGCCTATCGACGGCAAAAAGGTCATTGAGTACCGTAAAGGGAT
This sequence comes from Bacteroidota bacterium, assembly GCA_009908745.1. Classification (GTDB taxonomy): domain Bacteria; phylum Bacteroidota; class Bacteroidia; order Chitinophagales; family Saprospiraceae; genus Phaeodactylibacter. Next base: position 5,933 of record JAAAOU010000171.1, on the reverse strand, counting down.
GTCCCTTGACAAACAGCCCAAGAAGATGGTCGTGGTCGGTGCCGGGGCTATAGGTACGGAGTTTGCCTACTTCTATAACACAATCGGTACGGAAGTGACCGTGGTAGAATTCATGGAGCAAGGCTTGGTACCGCGCGAAGATGCAGATGTATCCAAAGAGTTAGGGAAGCTCTACAAGAAAAAGGGGCTGACGATCATGCCGAACACCTCGGTAGAAGAAGTCTCCACCAAAGGGCGGGGCTGCACGGTCAAGGTGAAAAACCGCAAGTCGGGCAAAACAGAAGAACTGAAGTGCGACATCGTGCTATCAGCAGCCGGCGTAGTGCCCAATACCGAGAATATCGGCTTAGAAGCTTTGGGGATCAAGCACGAGCGGGGCATCGTACAGGTAGATGAGTTCTACCGGACGAATGTCAGCGGTATTTACGCGATTGGCGATGTGACGCCGGGCCCGGCTTTGGCACACGTAGCCAGTGCCGAGGGGATCATCTGCGTAGAAAAAATGGCCGGGGAGAACCCGCAGCCGATGGACTACAATAATATCCCTTCTTGTACCTACTGTGTGCCGGAGGTGGCTTCGGTGGGCTACACCGAGGCGGCAGCCAAAGAAGCAGGTTATGAACTTAAGGTGGGCAAATTCCCCTTCTCGGCTTCTGGCAAAGCAAGCGCGGCAGGGGCCAAAGAAGGCTTTGTGAAAGTCATTTTTGACGCTAAGTACGGCGAGTTCCTCGGCGCGCACATGGTCGGTTACAACGTTACCGAAATGATTGCTGAGGTCGTGGTCGCCCGAAAGCTGGAAACCACAGGCCACGAGATTATCAAGACCGTCCACCCTCACCCTACGATGAGCGAGGCGGTGATGGAAGCAGCGGCTGCGGCTTACGATGAGGTGATCCACCTGTAGTAGAGCGCTATACGGCTTTGAGGTAGCGGGTCAATATCCGCCAATCTTGCTTTTTAGGACGATGAAAAGCCTGCTCTTGCCAACGGTGCGAGGGCAGGCTTTTGTCATGGTGCTAGCCAAATCAGTCAAGAAGCGATTCGAACACGCGCTGCAAAAAGCGCTTCTCCGCCACAATGATATTGGCACGCCCTTCCATGGCCTGCACATTAGCTAAAGTGGTACCGCGGTTGGTGACCAACCCGTCTGGAAAAGACACTTCGACATTCAGTTCATTTTCTATAGGCACTTCACTCACATCTGTTACGCGGCCGCGTACGGCCCCGTGCTCTTTTGAATCAGCACTTTTAAAGCGCACGAGCACTTCTTGCCCTTCTTTTACAACCCGCGCCTGCCCCACCCTCAATTTGATGAGGCCTTTGATGTCGCTGTCTTTGCTAGGCACCACCACCCCGATCTGCTTTTCTTCCTCAATAAACTGCTGATCGTTGATACGGTCCATATAAAGAGACACTTTACCGTCAATCGGGGACGTCAGCACGTATTTTGACAGCCAATCTTCTACCGCTGTACGCAGTTCTAGAAAGGCTTCGCGCAATTCCACTGAGGTTTGCTGCCGCACGCCTTCCGTATTGGCGCGCACCCCGGTTATCTCCGCCCGCAAACGGTCGATCTCCTGCTCGGCGCTACGGATGGAAGCTTCGGCGCTTTCGCGCATTCGCATCAGGCTCAGCAATTCGGCTTGGGTCTGCCGCAGGTCGCGTTCAGCCAGCAGCTGCTCCGAGCTCAATTGTTCTTGTTTTTGCAGGTCACGCTGTACCAGTTCGATCTCCTTGTCCAAATTGATCCACTTGCTGCGGTCGGCCCGCAAGCCTTCCCGTAGCTGATCTATACGGCGGCGCAGTTGCGAAACACTGAAATTGTCGTATGAATTTTCTACTAGGGTACGCAAGTCCTCCTGCTTACGGTAGAAGTTGAAGAGGGGTTCTTTAAGGTTGCCCAACACCAAACTGTCCGGCACGCTGAATTGCATGAGCGCGTCGTCGGTGGGTGCGCTTAGGCTCATCAGCCGGTTTTCCAGCGTGAGTACGTCGGTAGCGCGGGCCGTGCTTTCAAAGACGAGAATGACTTGCCCCTGCGTGACGTTGGACTCGTTCTCCACCATCACCTCTTTTATCCGCCCCCGCATATTGGTCACCAAGCGCTTGGGCGGGGCCGTGGTCGTTACGGTGATATTGCCGTATACGACTACCGGATACTCAACAAAGTAGGCGATATAGCCAATACCGACTACCACCAGCATAGCCAGCAGGGTGCCATAGCGGGCCATCCAATTGGGCGGGGTGCCCAGTATTTCCTGCACCTCCTCGCTCCTGATCTCAATGTCTTTCTGGTCATTCATGAATTACGCTCCCAGCTCCAGTTGATTGCGCACCAATTGGTAGTACGCGCCACCTAAATAAGTCAATTCTTCGTGCGTGCCCTGCTCGACCACCTCTCCGCCTTCCAAGACGATGATGTTGTCGGCATTCATCACCGTACTCAGACGGTGGGCTACAATCACAACGGTACGGCCACGGAAAAAGTCTTCCAGGTTTTCCATGATCAGCATCTCGTTGTAGGCGTCAAGGGCCGTAGTGGCCTCGTCGAAAAAGATATAAGAAGGGTTTTTGTAAACGGCCCGGGCGATGAGCATGCGCTGCCGTTGCCCTTGGCTCAGGCCTAGCCCTTCCTGTCCGATTTTGGTATTGTAGCCCAGCGGCAAGGACTCAATGAAGTTTTGAATATTAGCCACCTTCACCGCCTTGAGGAGCTTGGCTTTGTCGATGACATCGTCGCCCAAAGCAATATTGCGGGCAATCGTGTCAAAAAAGATATAGCCATCTTGCATCACCACCCCGCATTTATCCCGCCACAACCGGCTGTTGACATTGGACAAATTGATATCGCCCAGCCGTACCGCCCCTTCGCTAGGCAGGTAGAAATTGAGCAACAACTTCAGGACAGTAGTCTTGCCGCTGCCGCTCGTCCCCACGATAGCGGTAGTCTTGCCTTTCGGGATGCGGAAACTGACATTGCGCAGCACGGTGGGCGAGTGGGGCCCGTTGTATTGGAAGCTGACATTTTCCAGCACCAAATCGCCGTACTCCGGCAGCAAGGTTATTTTCTCCTCAATATTTTCTTCATCCTCCTTAGCGTGAATTTCGTTCATCCGCTGCAGGCTGATGTCGGCTTCCTGTTTGCCACGCAAGAAATCATACAGCTGGTACAAGGGCGAGTTCAACTGGCCAATCATGTACTGTATGGCCAGCAGCATGCCCAGCGACATCTGCCCATTGATGACGGCTACCGCCACGGTGTAGGTGATAACGATGTTCTTAGTTTCCCCAAAGAAAGCCGCCCCCATACGTTGGTATTGCCCCACCCGGCGGGCGTCAAGGCTGGTACGGAACAAACGCGCCTGCACACGCTCCCAGGCCCAGCGTTTTTGGTTTTCGGCATTATGCAGCTTGATATCCTGCATGCCATTGATGAGCTCCATGAGGTTGCCTTGGTTCTCGGCGGCCTGGTCAAATGCCTTATAGTCCAATTCGCGGCGCATATACTGGAAAAAAACAACCCAGCCCACCTGCAATACGGTGCCGATCAGGAAAATGGCCAGAATGTACTTACTCCAGATGAAGAGCACCGCCCCGAAAGCAATGAGGTTGAAGAACGTAAAAACAGAAGCCAGCGAAGTCGACGTCAGAAAACGTTTCACCCGGTCGTGGTCCGTGATACGTTGCATCAAATCGCCAGACACCTTAGAGTCAAAATAGCTAATCGGCAGTTTCGTCAGTTTGATCAGGTAGTCGGAGATTAAGCTGATATTCACCCGGGCAGTGACGTGCAGCAATATCCAGTTCCTAAACTGCTCGGTGGCCAGCATGGTGGCAAAGAGCGCAAATTGGGCCAGCAGTATGAGCTCGATGAAGCCGATCTCCATATTGTCGATCCCCACATCCACAATCGCTTTAATCAGGAAGGGGAAAATAAATTGCAGAATGCCCCCCAGCAACAAACCTGCGATCAACTGAATCACCAGCGCCCGGTACCGCATGAAATAGGAGGCTACATAGCGGAAGCCAGACTTGTCTACTTTGTCCCCCTCCCGGGCGTAAAAGTCCGGGCTGGGCTCCAGCAAAAGGAGCACCCCCACCTCTTCGCCGTCTTCGGTGTCGCTCACCCAGTGCTCCATGAACTCTTCGCGGGTCAGGCGGTATTTACCGGAGGCCGGGTCGGCGATCCACGCGTATCTTTTGTTGGCTTTATATACGACAACGAAATGCTCCTGCCGCCAGTGCGCAATACAGGGCAGCGGGATATCGCGGGCTAGCCGGTCGTAGGTCGTTTTGACGGCAAGCGACTGGAAGCCGATGTGTTCTGCTGCGTCGCTTATACCCAGTAAATTGACCCCTTGCTTGCCGATATACGTCAAGTCACGCAGGTAATCCAAGGAATAATACCTGCCGAAATGACGCGCGATCATACGGATGCAGGTCGCCCCGCAATCCATGGCGTCGAGTTGTTGATAAAATGGGAAGCTCGCTGGCATGACTTCTTGCCTTAGTTTCAGCAGCTTTCGACAGACACATTGCTGGCGCAGCAGCTATTTCTCATGATCGTGCCGCGACCGTGCGGCACGTTTTTCTTGGTATCAGTTTGCAGTATGTGGACGCTCACATCCATATAAAGTAACGAAATATAAGACCTTCCGGTATGATTTAAAACATTTTGGCAGCAATTTATGCTAAAAATGGGTATTTACCTCCAAATAGATGCACAAACAGGCCGCTTTTCGTAATTTGCCGCCCGATTTGAAGCCCAGCTTGCATGTATAACAGTTTTCTTTCCGTCGTCATCGTTTTGCAGCAGCCGCAGGAAGCCCGCTTACTGCCGGACTGCTTGCTACGGCTTTACGAGGTGTTGCGGGGCAACTTCTCCGACTATGAGCTTATACTGGTCAATAACTGGCCGGGCTTGTCGGTGGACGATGATATTGCCCCCCTGCCGGACGAGCTGAAGCACAACCTCTATTTACTCACGCTTTCGCGCAATACCAACAAGAACCACGCTATTCTGGCCGGGCTGGACCGAAGCAACGGCGATTATACCTTGATTTACGAGTTTGACTTCTGTGGGCAGCCGGAGCTGGCCGTACAGCTCTTTGAGCGCTCCCGGGCAGAAAACTCGGATATTGTGTACCTGCGGGCAAAAGACCGGCGCGTCGCCTGGCAGTTCCGCCCCTTTTACAAGTTGTTCTACTTTATTTTGCGGCGGTACTCGGCCCTGCGCGTCGACGAATTGGCGCATAATACCCGCATTATTTCCCGCCGGGCACTCAACTCCCTGCTGCGCTTGCGCGAAAATTTGCGGTACATGAAAGCGATTTATTCCATCGTGGGCTACCGTACAAGTTACATTGAGACCGAAGCGCCGCTCGAAAGCCGCACAGAAGGCTCATTTTCCGAGCGCTTTCGCACCTCGTTGGTAGCGATTACTTCTTTCACTACTTTTCTGCGCAGCCTGTTGCTTTGGATTTTCCTGTTTTCATTGGTCTTCCTGCTTGGGGTGATCGTCAACGCCCTCAAGGTGAAATTCACGGGCGTAGATGTATTTGGGAATACCGGGGAACCCTTTTCAGGCTGGACCTTCTTGGTTGTCCTGATCGCGGTTTTTTTCGCCACTACCTGCCTGAATCTGTACATCATGTCGATCTACCTCTCTAACATTTACAACGAAATCAAGCAGCGGCCGCTGTACATCATCGAGTCGATCAAGCGGTTCTAGCGGATATCCAAGCTTCCACCCTTTCCAGCACCTGTTCCCGCTCCGGCTCGTTGTGCAGCTCGTGGTAGAAGCCGTCGAATGCTTCGTATTGCACATCCCCGCTCAGATGGGAGACAAATGTCTTGCTGGCCTCGGCCGAAGTTACCTTATCGCCCGTACCATGCAGCACCAAAAGCGGGCAGGGGAAATCGCCCCGTTGGCG
>JAAAOU010000069.1 GCA_009908745.1 Bacteroidota bacterium | reverse complement strand
CATAGGGACATAGGACACATAGATGGCTCTGCTTCACGGAATTGGGCAGACCGACTGTTGCCGCTAAAATTATTTGCCGCACCAAATGCGCAGGGTGAACATGCCGTGTATGCCTATGTGCCTACATGAACCTATGTGTTGCCAATTTGGGGAAATAGCATGGCACCCCATAGCATGAAAAATAGCCGCCCAAGCTACCTCACGGGATCACCGACCCGTCCAGGTCACCAACTTTTACGGCGACAAAATCGACGGTCAGGCCGGGGGGAATCTCAGACAATAAGGGAGTCAGGTCAAAGCTATCTGGTATATTGCTCCCGTCGGCACCGCCCGGCCAGAGCAAAGAGTGCTGAGGCACAAAGCGCCAACTGAAATCATGGGGCGAATCGTCCGCTTGGGAGAGGATAAGCTTACGAAGCTGAATGATGTCCAGTACGGTGACCGAACCGGAGCGGTTGATATCCGCTGCGATGTAGTCGTAATGGCTATCAAAGGGTTGCAGTCCCAAAATATGCTTGCTCATAAGCACTAAATCCAGTGTGGATACGCCGTTCAGGTCGTCTCCTCCGCGCTTGAGCTGCAGCAAGACATCCCCACTCGAAAAGTAAGCATCGTACAATCTAAATTCCCCTTCATTATCGGTGCTGTCCACTTCGGTGTCTTCGCCAAAAAGCTCTACCCTTACATTTGGAACGGGCGTACCGTCTGGGGTTTCCACGCCCCCCATCAGGCTGAGGGGCTCCCCTGGACAAGAACCCCAAGGGTCTGAAATAAGGACATACGTCAGACAAGTTTGGGTGTTACCAGCCGTGTCGTAACGCCACAACTTCAGTTCGTTGATACCAAGGTCTTGGCAACTGAAAAATATACTGTCTTGGTCAGGATGGTTTGCATGACCAGCTCTATTGATGGAAAAGGTAGCTGGGCAAGCATCAGCAGATGAAGCTAGCAGATCTGTCGCGGCTAGCGCTGCCGCCATGCCATCTACGGTTCCGTCTCCATTCGTATCGGCTGGCAAGAGCTCCGTGGCAGTAGGGCTACACTCCAGTGGGACGCTGTCGCATGTCAAGTTGAACGCCGCAGTTGTATCAATTGGGTAGTTTGGGGTATCTGGTATGAGCAAAGCAATCAGCCCCCACCCTGCTAGCAACGGTATAAGGGAATAACAGTAGGCCTGTTTCATGGGAATTATAATTATAAAGTGAGCGGTATTAATACGTCCGTAATATAACTATAATTCCAGTTTTTGCGAAACGCCTGTCATTGTTGTTCTCTGTACGGCTAAGATTTCCCCTGCGTTGGGAGCCACGAAGCATAGACATGCGCCATGGCTGGCGCACAATAAAAAAGGGCCCTGCCGATTACCAGCAGGACCCCAATACTAAACATCTATCTATAAAGCTATCTAGTACGCCGTTCTTACTTCACTACGACAAAGCGCTTGGCAATGGTACCCAGCTCCGTCACCAAAGTGTAGGTATACACCCCAGCGGCCAGCTCGGTAGCATTAATCTCGCGGCTGTGGTCGCCAGCGGGTTGCGTACCAATTCCATTGCGGCGGATCAATTGACCGTCGAGACTGCGGATTTCCTCCACCATATTCAGTGGCTCCGTAGTCGTAAACTGTACCTGTGCGATTTCGCGTACGGGGTTGGGGGCTACCTGGAATGCCGTAAATTTGTCGGCTACTTCCTCGGTGCTTACCACTTCGTCCAGCGGGAAGGTCGTACCATCCGCCAGCGCTACCCATACGCCAAAGGCAGTCTCACCCATGGCTTCGTTCAGCAGGCCGGAGGCAAACACAGTCGCTGCGCCACCTTCCAAGCCGCTCAGGTCCGCATCGTAAGCCTTCACAACGGTGTTGTTGTCGTCGCCAAGCGTCACGTTCAGCTGGTACTCCGCAGCCGGTACGTTCACGTATCCTTGGAAATCGGTGTAAGAAATATCGTCGAAAAGGATGCTGCCGTCACCATCCACTACTACGTCTACTGTAGGTGCATCTGGTGAACCGTGGTACAGCAATAAGTCCGTGCCGTCATCGGCTGCAGAAGTCTGCGTCATGTCAAACACATCCAAGCCAAACGGGGTGTTGTCGTCGCCAACCAAGCCCCGGGCCATGACCGTGTACTTTTGACCATCGTCGAAACGTACGCCTTCAAAGGTCGCGATAGCATCAGCAGAGGAGCTGCTTTCCTCATCCGCTACATCTATCGTAAAGTCGGTGCGCGTCGGCAAGTCGACAAACGGTGTAGCCGTACGGAACATGAAGTTGTCCACTAGCAAACCGTCATTCGCATAGACATCTACCGTCGGCGCGGGAGAATTGTGGATCAATTGCACCTGAGCGACCGGCGTAGCGGTAAATGTAGGTGTAACTTGCGCGCCAAACGGCGGGAAGAACACCAAATCCAGCGGCGGCTCTCCACCCAGCAGGCCAGAAGCAACACCAATCGCGCTAAGCCCAACCAGGTTCTCTGGCAGCTCTGTTTCGTAAGTAGCTACCAAGTCGTCGCTGCCATCCGGGTACACTTCCAAGTAATAAGTGCTAGGCGGAATACCCAAAACGCCAGAAAAGTTGCTGTAGTCCAAGCTATCAATCAAATCCAACCCGATGTCGCGGGCACGCACATCAACTGCCGGCGCGTTCGGTGAGCCGTGGAATACCGTAACGTCGATGTTTGCCGGATCTTCGGCGAAAACCTCTGTATCGGTATTCAGCACCAGCTCAAATGGCGTTTCGGCGTCACCGGGGATACCGTTGGCGATCAGCACATTGTACTGGCCGTCTTCCAAAGTCACTGCCGGCAAGTCGAATAAGATATCCGCTGGCGTTTCACTGTCGCCAGGCGCGATGCTCAATGGCAGCCCAAGGCGTGTGGGCAGATAGGTCGCTCCCACAGCAGTACGGAATTCTAGGTCTTCAATAAACTTAAATAGGTTAGCAAACCAGATGTCCACCGTAGAAGCTGCTTCTGCCGGAGAATTGTGGATGATTTTAGTCAATGCGACCGGCAACAGCGTATCGACTTCGCCGGAGGGTGCCACGAAGAGCAAGTCAAATGCATTATCGTCATCCTCGGCCAAAGTGCCAGAGGCCATTACGATACCCGCTTGACCAGCGCTTTCCGTAAGGTCCGTTTCAAAGGTAGCCACCACATCATTGAAGGAGCCGCCAGCGGGGCGTACTTCAAAAAAGTAGGGATTCGGTTGAGGGCCAGGGGCAGCATCAGGGTCCAAGCTAAGGTAGCCGTCCGTAAAGCTGCCGAAAGCCAAGTCGCCCACTAGAGGCGGACTCGAGAAGGTCGCTATGTCTACATTAGGCGCATCCGGCGTACCGTGGAAGGCCATGATCTGCACCTGACCGTCTTCTGTGCTGGCTTCCTGAGCCATATCGCTGACCACCAGGCCGAAAGGCGTAGTAGCATCACCTACTATGCCATTGGCAATTACAGCGTAGGTCTCTCCGTTGACGAAGCTTACCGTTTGGTTGAAAATAGCATCATCGGCAGAAGTGCTATTGCCGGGCGCTACAGCCAGATCGATATCTACACCAGCCGGCAGGGTCACAAAAGGCGTAGCCGTCTGATAGGCGAAATCGTCCAAAAGGATTTCCCCGTTGGCATAGACATCGACAGTCGGGGCAGGAGAGTTGTGGATGACTTGCACGCGGGCTACTTCAGTAGCGGGTAGTTCCACCACGGTGCCGTCCGCTAGCGCAGCGAACAGGCCAAAGCCAGGCGTGTCAGCCAATAGGCCAGAAGCAAATACGGTGACTGCCTGACCACCCAGCGCGCTGAGATCAGCAAAGAAGGTACCTACAATAGCAGGGTCACCTGCTGCGCGGACATCGATAAAGTATTCTCCTGGTGCCGCGCCGAAGTAGCCCTCGTAGCTACCAAAAGGCAGGTCACTGATAATGTTGCCAATAGTACGCAGATCTACATCTACATTCGGTGCGTCCGGCGAACCGTGCAGTACGGAGAACGCTACTGTGGCAGGATCACCAGAGGACTCAATCGCCGAGGCGTTGATATCCAAGGTGAAGGGGGTGTTCATATCACCAACAATACCGTTGGCCGTAGCCACGTAAGTAGCGCCGTTTTCCAGCGTAACTGGGAAGTTAGCCAGTGTGTCGGCTACCGAGCCGCTGTCGCCACCGGCCACGCCGATATTCAGCTCTACGCCCGC
>JAAAOU010000469.1 GCA_009908745.1 Bacteroidota bacterium | reverse complement strand
TTTTCGACGAGCGGGAAGTGGTCGACTTGGGCAAGCGGGTAATCCGTCGTTTTCAGGAAGGCAAACACCACCCGGTTGAAGGCTTTGGTGTCAAGGTCGAGCAGCAGGTCTAGCTTTTGGTCCTGCGGCAGGTGCGGGGAAACCGGCTCTTCCACAATTTCCACCAAGCGCTGAAAGTGGCGGGACTCCTTGGCGTACTCCTCGTATAAGCCTTTGATAAACGGCATCTGCGCGTTGGCCAGCACCTTGCGGACCACATCCTCGCTCCAGATGTTTTTCCGGAAGGGGAAGATCGACTGAATATTGGACCGCTTGGAAATGTAGCCTTCGCGCTCTTCATCCCCGCGTATGCCTACGTAGGAAATCACCGGGTCATCGCCTGCAATGTACTGCTCAAACGGATCGAGCTTCAGCTTTTTTGTGCACCAACGCGCCATTGCCGACGGCAGGTAGCCCCCATACACTTGCAGGAAATGATCGAAAGGGTCTTCGGGGCTGTCCTTAGCGGCTTCGAGCTTGACGATCGACTGCCCGAGGTAAACCTCTAGGTTCTTGATCAACTCGTAGGTTTCGTCCAATTCTTTGCCGGTGTCGCAGGTGTAATGCTCTACCGGAAGATCCGGATGCCGATCCTTCAGGTAGATAGCGAGCGCTGCGCTGTCCTTGCCGCCGGAGATGCCTAGTACGTGTTTTACAGGAGCCATTAGTAATGGTTTAGCTACTAATATAAGCGTTTCCTGTTAATATTTCCTGATTCAGCTCCTCAATCCCAAATCAGCATACCCACCTACTCCAAGCAGCACAAAAACCAACAGCCGCAGCCCTTCAACACGAAATTAAAATCCCCAGCACCCCGTTTGTCACTAAAATAGTGTATATTGGACTGCAAACCACACGCCCTGTTTTTGCAGGCAGTAGAACCTCAAACGGTATAAGTAACATCACACTATTGAAGAAATGGTAACCGTCCAACGCCGCCCTGTCAACAAAGAGCACTTCCCGCATCAAAGGCCGATTGCACGGGAGCTGCACGCCTATGAGCACATTCTATACCGTGTTCTGAAGCTGACAAGTAGTGACTTCTCCGCCCTGCAGTACTCGCTCTTCCATGACGCACTGGAAAGCCATCAGCTCTTCTTTGTCTACATCGAAAGCAAGCCGCAGCCCATGCACCCCATCCGTAGCCGGCGGAAAATGCTTCACCGGGAAATCAAGGCAAAACAATTGCTACGGGAGGAGGTATGGGAAGAAGAACTGCAAACGAGTGATGGCTACTCCCTGCTGAGCGCGGCCATTCAGGGTAACCGGGAAAACATCCCCTACCTGATTGAACGGCACCGGCTCGCCCGTTATGCCTTCGGCTGCATCCTTCCGCAAGGAGTGGCCTTTTCCCCCGCCGAGCTACTGCTTGACCTTCCAGGCTACTTGCGGCCCCATTCAAAGCTCACTCGGGTAGACATCCCGCAGTTGCTCCAATACTGCTCTGAAAAACAAGCCCATATTTTCCAGCTGCCATTCGATGCCAATAACAAGTTGCAGCTCTCGCTTTTTGCCCACCGGCAGGACACGGTATTTGCAGAAATCGTTTCCTCTATCGATGAAGAGTACACCTTGCCACAAAGCAACTGAATGAAAGGCTGCTTAGCTAGGCCTGCTCATCGCCTTATCTAAAATAGCTCCCCAAATGCCTTGTGAGGAGGCACCCTCAAATCTACATACCTAAATGAGAGCAAACCCTCCTCTTTCATTAGTTGATATACCTTCTCACAGTTGTCGTCTCTAGCTATGAATATATCGGCTTCTGCTTCCTCCGCTTGAGCCAGAATCTTGGTGTCATTAGGGATCACTACTCTACTCTCCAGCTTGACTATGCCCTTCCTTTTACTGTCATAAGCAACCCTAGCAAGTGCTGAAGATCGCTCTGCATGGTTGAGGTTAAAAGGCAAAATGGTAGAGTCCTGTAAGGTAATTTATCAATGGCACCACCTGTCCCGAATTCTGCTGCAACTATAGTGGAAAGAAACAACTCGTGACCTTCTTTGAGCAATCTCTGCCAGTACGCTCTGGCGTTTTTATGGTCAGGGTCATCCGGCTTGTACAATCGAATGAAAAAGCTAGTATCAAAAAAGACGTTTTGTTTCCTATCCGCCATATCCCCTTATATGTTTAAGCCATTTATCGGGATCCTCAATTTTATCCATAAAGGGTTGGGCCTCTGCGATCAAACGATCTAGATACGCTTCAGGGGATTCCTCCTTCTCTTCAAAGTCGATAAACTCGATTAGTTCTGCAGAGCCTTTTTTGTACTCCCCGGTATGGAGGTTTCTTTTTAAGCGGATGCTCAACTGATGCTCTTTGTAAAGGCGGTTTTTGTCATCTTCTGATAGCGTTTCCTTGTCAGCAGCTACAGTGAGCGTGTCAAATTCTTCTGTAACTATATGGATATTGGATTTCGTTTTGCCTCCTATGTCAACGATCTCACCTTTTACATAGCGTTCCTCGTCAATCCATATATCCTCTGGAGACCTCCACTCCGTCTCCCGGTCAATTCTGAGCCCTTCAGCCCTTTTCTCAGCTTCTCCAAAGTGAAGCACGAAGTTTTGCTCCCTGACATATTTTTGCAGCCCTTCGATTGCATCCATCTGCTTAGTCGTAAGCATACCGAGGTTATGTTCGGTGTTGAGCTGGTTCAGTAAAGCTTGAGACTTTACGGCAGTTGCGGAATCAACCTGAAGGCTGATCACTGCGCTGCCTTCTTTTAGCGCCACACTTACCCTTGCTCTGGATTTGCTCTTTTCAGGAAAAAGAAAGTCACGGGCATAAGAGAGCAGGTTGACCACTTCGTCAACATCAAGGAGTTCAGGGGAAAGCTGCTTGCCGTCCCTTACTCCGTTTATTTTCAAGTCTATGTTTTTACTTGCCATTGCTGTTTGCTATTACCAGTAAAGGTACACCATATAGCTGAAAAATGCATTTCTTTAACAAATGGTTTGTTTCAAACTGGTTTGTATGCAAAGGATTGTAAGTAAAATGAAAACATTTTCCCCAAGGCTCACTCCATCAAATCCCGACACTTCCCCAACCCCTTCCCCTTAATCAGCACATTCAGCTTATCCACGGCGCGGATATTGCCACAATCGTAGCATGCTGTAAGCGGGTCCGTATCCAGCAGCATGCCGAGCAGGTCTTTGGGCTTGGGCGTGTTAGGCAGGCGGGCGTAAGCCATATAGGAAATATCCAGAAAAGCCACGCGCGGGCCGATGCCCCGGCGGTCGAGCAGGTAGCCGTCGTACAGCTCGATGGGTTTGGCCAGCTCCTTGCCGATGAACAAATCGCTCGGGGCGGGGTAGCTGAGGACCGTCTTGCCGTCTTCCGACAAGAGGATAGGCACCTTGTCGCGGTAGTCCGCTTTGGTCTTGTAGACAATGGTCGGTTTTTGCTCGAAGGCGATGTCCATGTTTTTGGCTTGCTTGCGGGCTTGCCTGTTGGCAGGGTTGCAGGCGGTGGCCAGGGCCAGCAAAAGAAACAGAAGTAAAGTTTGGTTTTTCATCGTTGTGTAGGATTGTGGGAAGCGGGCAGACCGCCTTTGAGCAAGGGGGCTGCCCGCTTCCGGAATTAGCGGTTTTATTTCGTAATCACCAGGCGGCGCCGCAGCGTCGTCCCACCCACCTCTACTTGCAGCAGGTAAACGCCGGGCGCGGCATTCGGCAGGCTGAGCTCGTGGTTAAATTGTTGCTGCGTGCCCCAGTCTTGCTGCAGGAGCAGCCGCCCGTTGATGTCCTGCACCCGTACTTGCACCTCGGCGGCACTAGGCAATTGCAGGTCGACATTGAAGGGCCCCTGACTAGGGTTGGGGCTGACGGTCAGGTATGGGTCAAGCTCGGTAGCGGTAGTGGAATTGATGACGCTGCGGCTCACGTTGAGATCCAGGCCGTAGGTGCCGAGCGTACCCACAAAGTAAGAAGAAACGCCCAGGGTCAGCGTGCCGGGGCCATCCACCACGTAGGATTGCGGCATGACATCGTCGTACAGCTCTGACCAGCCGCTGCCGTCGTTGATGCCAAAGAGCACATCGTTGGTATAGCTTTGCCCGTCGCCGCTGTTGTAGCTGTCGTTGGCGCGGGCGGTGATTTCGTAGCGGTAGCCGTCTTCCAATTCCAGCCGGAAGTAGTCCTCGTCCTCGGCGGTATG
>JAAAOU010000211.1 GCA_009908745.1 Bacteroidota bacterium | reverse complement strand
CATCTTTGCTGTCGTCGTTAAAGTCCTCGCGCTGCAGCAGCCGCTTTTCGTAGCCCAGCAAGCGGTAGCCCGCCACTTTAGCTGGGTTGAACTCCAATTGTATTTTGGCATTATCCGCCACAGTGAATAGCGTGCCCGCCAAGGCTTCGCCAAAGATGCGCTTGGCTTCCAGGATGGAGTCGATGTAAGCGTAATTGCCATTGCCGTGCTTGGCGATTTCCGTAAGTTTCTGGTCTTTGTAGTTGCCCATGCCAAAGCCGAAGGCCGATAGGTATACGCCTTTGTCCCGTTCTTGCTCCACCAATTCTACCATCTCGGCATCGCTGCTGAAGCCCAGGTTGAAATCGCCGTCCGTGCAAAGAAGGATGCGGTTGTTGCCGTTGTGGACCAGGTGGGCCGCCGCGAGCTCGTATGCCTTCTTCAAAGCGGGGCCACCGGCAGTACCCCCGTAAGACCTCAATCGTTCTATCGCGGATGTGATTTGCTTTTTGTCAGCACCGGACACCCCTTGCAGCACCGTCTGTATTTCATGGCAATAGGTGATAATGCTGATCCGGTCTTCTTCGCGCAACCGATCGACCAACACCCCCAAAGCCCGCTTGACCAAAGGGAGTTTTTGGTCAGACCCCATACTGCCCGACACATCGATCAGGAAGGTCAGATGGCTGGGCGGGAGCTCTTCCATCCCCAGCTTTTTCCCCTGTATGCCAACGCTGAGCAAGTGGTGCTTCGGCTGCCAGGGGCAAGGGGCTAGTTCGGTATGAAGCGCCACCGGATGCTCGCCCGCCGGCTGTGGATACTGGTAGTCGAAGTAGTTGATGAATTCCTCCAGACGCACCGCATCCTTGGGCGGGTGCTCCATCCGCTGCAAATACCGCCGCACATTGCTGTAGGAAGCCGTATCTACATCCACTGAAAAGGTGGAGACCGGATTGTCGTCCGCACGCTGAAACGGGTTTTCAATAATTTTCCCGTAATCTTCGGTATTGAAGTCATCGGAGGTGAAGCTCTTGCCGGGCTCATCATCGGGGGCAGGCTGGGAAAAGCTGCGGGAAGGAAACGCTATACTAGCGCGCGCACCCCGAGAACGACCGGAGTCAGGAATATCCCCAAACTCATCGCTTACCAGACTTTTTGCAGTCATTCGGTAAGCATGATCAAATACGTCTATATCTGCGTGCAAGCCGATGGTTGGCCTGGGCTTTTTCTCCTCCTGCTCAACCGCTATGATCAGCGCCGTCTCTTTTTCCGGTTCAATCGTGACCTCTTTCTTCTTCCGACTCAAGGTTTCTAGGTAGAAAAGGGTATAGGTGCCGGCGGGTAAGCGGATACTGCATTCCCCCTGGGCATCAGTATACTCGGTACGGACAGCATTCCCCTCCTCATCCAGAATTTCCAATTCAAAGCCGGATATGGGCTTAGACGTAAATTTGTTGATTACTCCTACGGACAAGCTACCGTAGTTGGCGGGATCGTTTGCAGGCATAAGGTTTTCGATATTTAGTTTTGAAATCAATTATATAACCAAACGCATGGAAAACAGAGTTCCGCCAAAAAGGTATTTTTATGTGTAAAATATGTATTGGGCAAATCTGTAGCCCTATCCCAACAAGTCTTCCATCGACTTTTTCAGCACCGAAGCCGAATGCCGCAACGCCCGCTGCTCCTCTTCACTTAAAGCTGCCACCAACACCTTTTCCACGCCGTCTTTAGAAACGATACAGGGCACGCTCAGGCATGCCCCTTCTATCCCGTATTCTCCCCTCAACTGAATGGAAATAGTCAGTACACTATGGCTGTCGCGCAGTATAGCCTGCACGATGCGCACGAGCGCCTGCCCGACGGCGAAGTTGGTAGCCCCCTTGTAGTCGATAATGTGGTAAGCCGAGTTTTTGACCGCCTCAAAAATGTCACGGCTGCGCGCCGGCCATTCTTCCTGTAGCCCGTTCGACTCGACAAATTGCTGTATAGACACCCCGCCCACATTCGTCAGCGACCAAGCCGGCAGTTCGCTGTCGCCGTGCTCGCCGAGAATATAGGCGTGCACGCTTTTGACGTCTACCCCCACCTCTTGGCTGATAAAGTAGCGGAAGCGCGCACTGTCGAGCACCGTACCCGAGCCGAAAATATGGCTGCGCGGCCAGCGGGAGTGCCGCAGGGCTACTTGGGTCAGCACATCCACCGGATTGGACACGATGACCACGACCGCCCGCGACTGCTGCGCGATGATCTCGTCCATAATGCCCTCCATGATGCTGGCGTTGCGTTTTAGGAGCGCCAAGCGGGTCTCTCCAGGCTTTTGCGCCGCGCCGGCCGTAATAACGATCACCTGGGCATCCCGGTAGTCTTCAACTGTTCCGTTCTTGATGGACACAGAGGGGTAGTACGGCAGCCCGTGCGACAAGTCAGCCACCTGCCCCTCCGCTAGTTTTTGGTTTTTGTCAATCAAGCAGATATTGCTCGCCGCACCGCTCTGTGCCAAGGCGTAAGCAAAAGTAGCGCCAACAGCGCCAGCTCCAACAATGACAACTTTGCGGGAGGAGGAAGGATCGGAAGCCATAGGATCGGTTTACAGGGTCAAATCAATTCAACCCTAGATACGGGAGAATGTTTAGCTCCCCGCAACAGCGGAGGCCCCTCACCGCACCAGCGTCACCTCCCCCGAATACACCTGCGTCCTCCCATTGATAAACTCCAGCTCAAGCGTGTACAAGAAAAACCCACCGTCCAGCAGGGCTCCGTTGTAGGTGCCGTCCCAGCCTTCGGTCTCGTCAGCCATCGATAGGTCGTGGCTTTCGTACACCATCGCCCCCCAGCGGTTAAAGATGCGCAGCACATTGATCCGCTTCACTTTATTCGTCACAAAAGGACGGAAAATGGCATTTTGGGCATGCCGGCTCTGCGGCGCAAAAGCATTGGGCACGTAAAATGGGAAATCGGTACTCACGAATACCCAAGCCGTATCGGAAACAGAGCAGCCCATCGTGTCCTCTACCGTGACGATTAGCTCGGTTTCCGACAAGGGGGCGATATGCTGGCCGGTGATGGATTCAGGCACGCCACCTGCGAGCACCTCCGGCGGCCACCAATAAACACCGGCAATGGCCGTATCACTGATGGAAGGCCGGGCATGTGCCAGTACCGTATCTCCGTATAGCAGGGTGTTTTCCTCAGCATCCACTTCCAAATCCACAAAGAGCTGCTCCGGCTGGGTGAGCATAATGGAATCGGTCTGCGCCCTGCACTGATTCTCATCCGTGACCGTGACCAAATAAGCACCGATGGCCAAGTCATCGGGAGCCGCTAGCCCGTCTAGGGTATCCGCATTCCAGTCATACTCAATGTAGCCCGTAGCGTGCTGTACGGTAACGTCAATGCTGCCATTTTGGCTTTCAAAACATTGCAGGTCATTAGCTGCAACCGCCAGGGAAAGGGCATCCGCGGGTTGGTTGTCGATGCAAATATCAAAGTAGCCCTCAGCGCCGGTGGCATCGGAAACGGCAATGAAGTAGGTGGTACCCGCTTCTGCCCCCATGCGGATGGCCGATCGCCCGCCCGCACCGGTATCGCAGGCAAAGGGCAAAGCGTTCTCGCTACCGGGGCAGCCGCCTTGGAAGACCGCTATTTGGGGCTGTGGCAGCTCTTCGCTGTCGATGGATATTTTGATACAGTCCCGATCGGTTTCCGGTGTAAAGCGGTACCATACGGTGGCAGCAGGAAAGTCGAAGCAGCCCCCCTCCAGCATGGGGCCAGGGGTGGCGGTGGCGCTGCATCCCTGACTGCAGATGGTATCCCGTTCTACGTCCAGCACTACCGGGCCGTACTTGCTGTCCAAATCGCAAAAGTCATTGACGCCGCAGCCTACTATTTTGGCCACGACCACATCCTCCCCGCCGTTGTAGGCGTCATCGTACGGGCTGCCAACCATGGGGAAATCGCCGGAATAGGTGCCGCCACCGATGAAGACGCTGCCCGCATCGTCGATGGCAAGCCCCAAAGCCCAGTCGTCGTCCGCACCGCCCAAGTAGGTGGACTCGATAAGCGTCGAGAGGTCAAAGGAGAAGCGGGAAAGGAAGATATCGCGCCTGCCGTTGTGCGTACCGTCGTAGGCGTTGCCCGTCACCGGATAGTCCGTGGAGAAGCTGATGCCTGTGATGAAGACGTTTTCCGCCCGCTCGATCACCAGGCCGTAGCAGTCGTCGTCGCTGCTGCCGCC
>JAAAOU010000295.1 GCA_009908745.1 Bacteroidota bacterium | reverse complement strand
GGTTCAGGACTATCAGCACGCCACGGCAGGCAACTGCGACGGTTCTATTAGCTTGATAGTAGAAGGCGGTACACCCGGCTATACCGTGAGCTGGGACAACGGTGGCGGCACCGGTATGATGGTAGAAGGGCTGTGCGGTGGAGCGGCTTACATCCCCACTATTACGGACGCGAATGGCTGTACGGTTACGCTGGAGGAAGGCGTTTCGATCAACGAATTTGGCGCAGAGGTGGCAGCCGTGACCAATGTGGACTGCCCCGAGGATGAGACCGGAAGCATCGACATTTCCGTGTCGGGCGGCGACCCCGGCTATACCTACTCGTGGATAGACGCACAGACCGGTGAGGAAGTCGCTACGGTGGAAGACCCGACGGGGCTAGCCGCAGGCGATTATACCGTGATCATTTCTGAGCCTTCTGGCAATACCATAAGCCTTGAAGTGACGGTTGTTTCTACCTCTACCTTGGGGGTAAGCGCGAGTATAGACTCCGATTACAACGGCTTTGATGTCAGTTGCCCCGATGCGGCTGACGGCACCGTCAGCGCAACCGCTACCGGAAGTGCCGGCTACATGTATCAGTGGGTCAACGCAACGACTAACATGCTAGTGGCCAACGGCCCGACCGCCGATAATCTCGAAGCGGGCACGTATAATTTGCTGGTAGATGATGAAGACGGTTGTATGGTGTCTTCTACGGTAACCTTGGAAGCTCCGGACAGCGTGGAAATTGACGGCTTCGTACAAGGCGTACGCTGTACGGACGGTAGCAACGGCAGTATCACCCTGGAAGTAAAAGGTGGCTTAGCCCCCTACGATTATATCTGGGACAATGGCGACTTTGGCGACCGTATTTCCCTGCTTTCTCCGGGCAACTACACGGTTACCGTATTTGACGATAACAACTGTGAGTACGCTTCGACTTTCACCCTTGACAATCCGGAGCCCATTCAAGTTGTATTTGAATCAGAACCGGCGACGGAAGGCTGCAACGGGGTCGTATTTGCCGATGCTATTGGCGGTACTGGCCCTTACACCTTCAACTGGCAAAACGTAGACGGGAACAACGATGACCAACAGCTCTTCAACCTCTGCCCGGGCGAGTATTTCGTACAAGTGGAAGATGACAACGGCTGCTTGTCCGCTATTACTTCCTTCCAGTTGCAAGACCGCCGTTTCCCTTGCTTGGACGAGCGCGTGGTGATCACGCCGGATGGAGACGGCCAGAACGAGGAGTTCATTATATTCTGCGTGGAGGAATACCCCGAGAATACGGTCGAAATATACAACCGCTGGGGGCAGCTCGTCTTTGAAACAGAGAACTACGACAACAGCTGGGTGGGTACGGACCAAAGTGGCAACCCCTTGCCGGAAGGCCCGTATTACTACGTGATTGAGTACATGGACCCAGAGGGGAACCTGCAACAGCAAAAGGGCTCACTGAGCATCCTGCGCGAGGATTGATAACAACCGCAGCCGGCCTGTTTTTCCAGCGGGCCGGCTGTCCACATAACCAAAATTAGTCAACCCACAACCGATTTAATCCGATGAAAAAAGTACTACTACTACTGCTATCCGGCCTGGCTTTCCTGCAGCTCACCTACGCGCAGGACGAAGCCATTTTCGGCCACTATAATATTACCCCCATTTTGGTCAACCCCAGCGCGGCTGGCTTTAATGAAACGCATGATTTGCAGGTTAATGCCCGCGCTCAGTGGAGTGGTTTCGCTGATGCGCCGAAGACCTACGCGGCGCAGTATAACGGGCCGTTGGGCGATAACTTCGCGATTGGCGTAGGGGTGCTTTCTGAATCGGCCGCTCAGATGCAGCGGCTGCGGGCGCACTTGAACTACGCTTTTCGCTTTCAGGTCAGCGAGACCGTCAAGCTTTCAGCGGGCTTCCAGACCGAGTACCAAGAAATCACCCTGAATAACGAAGTCTCCAATAACCCGATCATCGACCTGAGTGATGAAACCGTTATGCGGTTCCTCAACGGGGAGGGTAGCTTCGACGCCGCGCTGAGCTTCTTCAGCTCTTTCAACGAGAACACCAAAGTCGGCTTGACTTTCACAGACCTGGTAAGCGTTTCCACTTCCACTTCGGACGAGTCCATCCTCAAGCACTATATGTTTTTCGCCAGCCACCGCTTTGTTACTGACGACAACAATTTCTCCTTTGAGCCGTCGCTCTTGATCCGCAATGTACGCGACGTGCCTTCGCAGGTGGATATCAACTTCAAAGCAGGTTTTTTGCAGGAGCAGCTGATCACCGGTTTGTCTTATCGCTCCCTAGGCTCATTGGGGTTGCTTTTGGGTACAAAGCTATCTAACTTCCAGTTGTTTTACAGCTACGACTTGTTCTTCCAAAACTTCCAGCAGTACAACGACGGTTCCCACGAGGTAAGCTTGCTCATCAGCTTGGAGCGGAAGAACAAAGAGCGATCGCGGCGGTATTAACAAGGCGAGTATGGAGTTTGGCAAGGTCTTTGTAGCAAGTAGAATGCTGTAGAACAAGGCTTAAAAAGATAACTAACGACTATTTTGATGTAGTTACTTTAGGCCTGCATGTCGTCCGGAGATAAGCGCCCGGGCGGCTCCTCCCTCGGTTGGTGCTACGGCGGGTTTAAGCCACCCGAAATACCGTAGCCTACGGATGAAAGACTCATCGATAAGATGCCGAGGGAGGACGCAGGTTTTTTTAGAAAAAATAGTCAGAGGTGTAACCTTCTATTGTATACGCCGTAAAGATAATTAAGCATGTGAGCAATCAGTGCTGGCGTGCTTAAGATTAGGCGATTGGATTGTATGTGATTCACAAGAGCCGATTTCTAAAGTTTATACTTAAATCGGTTTTTGGGATGGCCTCCCTTCTTCATTGAAGGGGGGCTTTTTGTTTTTTTGCCCTCCCCTTCTTGTTCTCGTTTTTTGGCACAGTTTTAGCTAGTATAGAAGTGAAGGAAAGGCCACCGTACCGGCAAGCGAGTCGGTGGCAGTGCTTAATAATTGGCACGATATTTCCAGTACATAAGCCGAAGAAGAGATGGTTGGCCGAGGCCGGCTATTTCGGCCTGGCGTTAGGTTTGCCGTTTCAAGGGGAAGCCTATTCGGTTATTCTATACTGTGAGAAAAAAATACTGCCGCGTCACCACGCTTGATAAGCAAGCCGGGAACTCGGCAAGTGAATTTTAAATAAGGGCGTTGCTTTCGTCTGGGCAGGTATTGCTTGGCAAGCATCAGCCCTTCGAACCCAAGAATCCGCTGGGGATGCGCTGTGGATAGCCCTTGGCGCATCTCAAAGAAATGCTGGTGTGGCAGTCTGTAAAGGCTGTTTTACCGTTTTGTGTACCCTCAGCAGGGCTAGCGGGGATAATGCCCATGCGTGTGCTGCTTCCATACGAGCTGGAACTGTATGTAGTGTCCAGGCTTGTAGAAGGGAGGTCTGCGCTGTAGGCTTTTCGGTCCCTCGCTGCCCCTAGCTAGGCCGGGCACACCGCATTCATGCTTACTACCCCCCAAGGATTTTACCCTTTCAGGCCATGCTTAGATAGGCAACAGCTACCGATTGGTGCTGCCGTTGCCCAGCCAGTGCCATGCCTGAAGACCACTGTCCGCTAGGCCATGCTTCCGGAAGAGGATGGGCAGAACAGCTTAGCTGCGCGCGGATCATTTGCCGGGGCGCAGACAGCCTGAGCTATGCCCGTATGGCACGAAGGGCAGTCCGTGTTGGATATACTTTTTTATAACCCAGGAGGTGTTGGGGGTGCATTTGCTTAAGCACTCTCTTGGATGCACCGCCTGCAAACTACATCAAGAAATGAGACCATTAATCACGAGTGGGCCAGCTACGGGCTGGCCAAAGGGGGGGAGTGCAATACTCGCCCTGCTCTTAACTTTCTTTTTCTACCAACCCCTTTCGGCGCAGCAGTGTGACCTTGCCTGCCGAGGAGGCAACCCGGACGCCCCCGTCTCTATACCGATAGACGAGGATTGCGGGATGGTGCTTACGCCAGAAGACATACTGGAGATGCCCATTATCTGCCCCGGTGACAAAGTGCTTACCGTGCGGGACCCGCAGAGCAACCTCATCGTCTCGGATACAGGCATGGTCGCCTTCGACCCGCTGTTGTATTACGATGATACCCTATCGGTAACGGTCACCGACGTGGCCACGGGCGTGTTTTGCAACAGCTTTATCACCCCCGTGGATGAGCTGCCGCCGGTCTTGGACTGCGCAAGGGATACCATCAGTTGCATAATGGACACGAGCGTGGCGGCGATTGGTTTGCCGTTTGTGGAAGACAACTGCTTCGGGGAAGGTGAGGTGGATTTGACCTACGAAGACGATTTCGAAACCTATGATTGCGACAGCAGCTCTATTGCTTTATTGCAACGAACCTGGACAGCGGTCGACTCCTTCGGCAATGCCGCCTCTTGCGTGCAGGAGATTGTACTTGCCCGCCCCGATCTCAACGAAGTAGAATTTCCACTCGACACCGTGCTGGATTGTACCGTGCCCGATGTAGATATTGCGCGGGCCGGGCAGCCTACGCTTTTCGGCAATATCATAGAAAATACCAATGGTTGCGCTTTGACGGTAACTTACGAGGATGATACCCTTTCGCTTTGTTCCAATATTGAGTACCAGGTACAACGCAGCTGGACCGTTATGGAAAGCTGCAGTGGCACTATGGCTACCGATGTACAGTTGATTAATGTAGTGGATACCGTGGCCCCGCAAATTACTTGCCCGGGGGACATCACCGTGTCTACGAACCCTGGGCAGTGCGTAGCTTCTATCACTCTGCCCGAGCCGCAGGTGGACGACAACTGCGATGCCGACGCGACCTTCTTCGTCAGCACCACCTTCGGTGGCGTAGGTACCGGGCCGCACCCCTTTGTGCCGGTGGGTACCCATACCCTACGCTACACCGCCATAGATGTATGTGGGAACACCCGCGTCTGCAATACGACCTTGAATGTGGTTGACCAAGAGCCCCCGTATGCCGTATGCGAAGACGTGACTGCCGTAAGTGTCACCTCGGGCGGCGTATCTGGGGTGTCGGCCATTACCTTTGACGATGGCAGTAACGACAACTGCGCCGGAGAACTGTACTTCAAAGCCCGGCGGATGACTACTGGCGGTTGCGACGGCTTCAACGGAGACGATTCCGACCTCGGCGGCTATCAGGAGTGGTTCGACGACCGTGTCTTCTTCTGTTGTGAAGAAGTGGACGAAGAGGTGCAGGTGATTCTGCGCGTGTACGAACTAGACCCCGGTGAAGGCCCGGTCACCCCTACCCGCGAAATTCCGGGAGGCGACCTGTTTGGGCACTTCTCCGAGTGTATGGTCCGGGTGGAGGTGCAGGATAAGACCGCGCCTACTGTATTCTGCCCTGCAGATACCATAATCGATTGCACAGTGGATTACGAAGACCTCTCTATTTTCGGAGAAGCGCAGGTGATGGACAACTGTGCCTACGACCTGTCGGTGGAAGGGGCCGTCGACATCAGTGAGTGTGGCACTGGTCAAATCCAACGGACGTTCACCGCCACAGATGTCAATGGGAACGTAGGGGGCTGTGTGCAGACCATCACCGTAGAAGACCAAAACCCGCTCAGTGAAGACCATATCATCTGGCCGGAAGACTATACCGTGACGACCTGCGGCGCTAATGTGGAGCCCAACGACCTGCCGGAAGGCTTTGACCGGCCTGAATTAATGGACTTCGGCTGCGGGCAAGTGGGCGTCAACTACACGGATGAGTTTTACAACATCGCTTTCCCTAGCTGCTACAAGATATTGCGCGAATGGGTGGTGATCGACTGGTGCCGTTACGACCCGGAAAACCCCAATGCGGAAGGCCGGTTCTCCACTGTACAAGTTATCAAAGTAGAGGACGAGGATGCGCCCATTCTCAGCTGCCCGGATAGCCGGACGGTGGGGATAGATGAGGACTGCCAAGGCGCTTATGTCAACTTGATGCCTGCTGAAGCGGACGACTGCAACGCCAATATTCTTATCACCAATGAATCGCCCTTTGCGGATGTGGGGGGCGAAGATGCGAGTGGCTATTATCCGCTGGGCACTACAGAAGTGACTTTCTTCGCCTCGGACCGTTGTGGGAATGTGTCAGCGTGCGAGACTACCGTAACCGTGCAAGACATGAGTCCCCCCAAGCCGGTCTGCATCGTCGGTTTGTCCGTCAATTTATCCGTAATGAACGGCGAACCCATGGCTATGCTCAACGCCTCGTCCTTTGATGGTGGGACTACCGACAATTGTACTACACCGGAAAACCTCAAGCTCACCTTGCAGCGCGAAGGGGCCGGCCTGCCCGGGCAACCTCCACTCAACGAGCAATTGACATTTACCTGCGAGGATGTCGGCACGCAAGTCGTTGAGTTTTGGGCAGAAGACGAGAGCGGCAACAGCGACTTGTGTGTAACCGTAGTGGCTATTCAAGATAATAATGGGGTTTGCCCACAGGCTGCCGCTAGTGCCATGATTGCCGGCGATGTCAGCACCGAGAGCGGGCAGTACGTAGAGGATGTAATGGTAGAAGTAAGGAGCAGCGACCCCCTAGGCCAGACTTACACCGGTCTTGATGGTTTTTTTGAAATGCTGGATGTGCCGATGGGCCAAGACTATACGGTCAAGCCAGAGCGCAATGATGCCGCGCAAAACGGTGTGTCCACTTTCGACATGATTCAGATCAGCCGGCATATTCTTGGGGTACAGCCACTGAATACGCCGTACAAGATGATTGCGGCGGACGTCAATCAGTCTGGCAATATTTCTACCCTGGACTTGATCGCGGTGCGCAAATTGATTCTGGGTATAGAAACGGAATTTCCCAACAACACCCCCGCTTGGCGGTTTGTGGACGCTAACCACCTGTTCCTGAATCCGAATAACCCCTTCGTTGGCCCCATCCCAGAGGAAATTCAGATCAATGAGCTGGAGGAAGACCACATGGATGCTAACTTTGTGGCCATCAAAGTTGGGGATGTCGATCTGTCGGCCCGCACAACGAGCCTGTACGATGATGAGTTGGAGCAGCGCAGCCCCGAAAGTATGCTGATGCTCAATGTGCCGGAAATGACCATAGAAGAAGGGGAGGAGTTCACCGTGCCTTTCACGGCTTCGGGTATGGACGACATTCTGGGCTACCAGTTTACCCTGCGTTTTGATACGGACCTGCTGGAATACGTAGAACTGAATACAGGGGCTTTGCCGAACTTGTCAGCGGGCAATTTCAACCTGCAACGTACCGAAGAAGGCTGGCTGACGACCAGCTGGAATGTGATGGACACAGAGCCGCAAGAGCTGGAAACCCAGCTGTTCAGTATTACCTTCCGTGCTCGCCGTGCGGTGAAGTCTTTGTCAGAGCTGATTGAGGTTTCCGGAGTGCCTACCGCGGTAGAAGCCTACAATACGCAAGGCGAAATACTCGGCGTCGGCTTGAACGTCGGTGCGACAATAACCGCTAGTGGAGCGATTGACTTGGAAGGCTACGAGCTGTACCAGAACCAACCGAACCCATTCAGCGCCCGGACCGTCATCGGCTTTAAGCTCCCGGTGGCGGGGGATGCCAGGATTACCGTCTTCGATATGTCCGGCCAAGTGCTTTACAACCAGGAAGGGCACTACGGCGCCGGCTCACACGAAATAGTCATCAAAGGCAGCGAATTGGGCGCATCCGGCTTGCTGTACTACCAGCTGCGGACGGCAAACTACGCGGCTACAAAGAAGATGATACTGATGGACTAGTTCCTATTCTATTTTCCCAAAAAATAACCTTCGTTTGAAGCTTTTGTGCCTCCGTTTCCCAGACGGAGGCACTTTTTGTATGGAGAAAGGCAAAGATTGGTCGGCTTCTTTGCAATACTGCGTGCTTTTGACTATCTTGTGATCAAATTTACATCCCCCCGTATTTTTTTGGAGAAACCCTGAATGTTTCGGATACCCCCCTCCAGCATTTATATTCTCCACGAGCTTTGAAAGGTTAGCTGACTTGCTAGCTTTACTACACACCAAACGGAAGATAGTAGGCAACTGCTATCTTCCACTTTTCGCAGCACACACAAAAAATACTCCCCCCGTACATCGTATATCTACCCTAAGCTGTTGGCTTACAACCGGCTATGTACGCCTTTTGGTGTCATGGTTATAACGTTGTGGTCTAGGCAAATGCGATACTCAATAGAATCGGATAGTTTTTCCATTCCTCTTTGCCCTTCGAAGAGCGGATGGAGGCAGCCCTCGTGAGAAGGCCTGCCACATAATGAATTACGCGTCACCTAAAATAATCTCAATACGACAAATTTTACCATCTATGAAACGTAACATTTTCTCGCTCCTGCCCTTAGCCGCCGGAGTTCTTGTTTGTTTCGCTTTGCTAATCCCAAAAGCGACTACTGCCCAGTATACCTGGGATAATATACCACCCACTGCCGTGTGCAACGATCAGCTGAACATCTCCCTGAGTGGAAATGGAGAGGCTATCGTGTTCGCCGAGACCTTTGACGAAGGCAGCAACGACAACAAGTGCCTCGCGGGGGTCAAAGTGCGCCGCAAGGACGACCCCTACGCCACCTTCGGCCCTTATGTTGTCTTTGACTGTGACGATATTGGCCAATTGGTTAAGGTGGAGCTAAAAGCGATCGACTGCGCCGGCAATTACAATATTTGTTGGTCTTATGTATTGGTGGAAGACAAACTGCCGCCTTACATCAGCTGCCCTTACCCCACTACCGTCAACTGTGACGAGACAGAAGACTGGGGCGTTGTCGGCATGGCTAGCGCCACGGACAACTGTGGGGTCGCCTCCATCGACTTTCAGGAAATTGACAATACGGGCTCCTGTGGTACGGGTACCCGCAAGCGCATCTGGACAGCCACCGACCACTACGGCAACACGGCCTCCTGCATGCAGACTATACACGTCATTGACGATACGCCGGTACACATTGACTTCCCGCCGGATTACACCACCTACGATTGCACCACTACAGCATCCTTGCACCCCGATAGCTTGCCCGCGCCTTTTGACCGGCCGGAAATCATTGGTGCCGATTGCGAGCTGATCGCTACCAACTATGAAGACTGGGTCTTTACCGCTGCCGAGCCGGCTTGCATTAAGGTCATTCGCGAGTGGAAAGTCATCGACTGGTGCACTTACGATGAATACTACGGCGACCAAGGGCTGTGGGAGGACCGACAGATTCTGAAAATCATTGACACCCTGCCGCCTACTTTCACCTGCCCGGATGATGTGGTCGTGTCTACCAACTACGGCGAGTGCGCGGCTACTTTCTCTTTGCCCGAACCAACGGATATTGAGGACTGCCTCGCGGATGTAGAGGTGAAGATACAAACCGAGCTGGGCGAAGGGCCGACTTACGAAAGCATCCCCATTGGTGAATACACCGCAAAATACATTCTCAAAGACGGCTGCAACAACGTCAGCACCTGTGAGATTGATGTCTCGGTGGTGGATGCTTCGCCGCCTTCCCCCGTCTGTCTCAATGGCGTTTCCTTGTCTTTGATGGTAAACGGCATGGCCGAACTGTGGGCTTCGGACCTAGAGGTCAGCAGCTATGATTTCTGCACGCCATACGAAGATTTGGAGTTCCGCATCGGTTTCGCGCCCGACTCCGCGCAGACGGAACCGCCGCTGGATAGTGTGTTGAATTTCACTTGCGAAAACCTAGGCACCAACGTCGTCGCTCTTTGGGTAGGCGATAATGCCGGCAACTGGGACTACTGCCTTACCTATGCCATCGTACAGGACAATCAAGAGGTTTGCGGTTCTACAAGCCCCAATGCGGAAATGGCCATGCTGGCTGGCCGGGTACACGACGAGTACGGCTACGGCATATTCGACACGGAGGTCCGTATGGACAGCAGCAGCAACTGGCAGATGACCAATAACGACGGCCAATACTGGTTCTACGACATGCCGATGTACGACAACTACACCCTTCGGCCCAAGCGCTCCGGCGACCTGCTGGAAGGGGTCGACCAGGACGATGTCATGGCGTTGGCCAAGCACCTTTCCGGCGTAGATACACTGGACAGCCCCTACCAGATTATTGCGGCGGATGTAGACGGCTCCGGCTACCTAGACCAAGATGACCTGATGGCCTTGCAGTTCATGGTCATGGGCCTGGAAACCGAGAATATGCTGGCCCACAACTGGCGCTTCGTGCCGGCTGATTTCGAATTCCCCATTCAGAGCCCGCTCGCGGTCAACTACCCGCAGTACATTACAGTCAGCGGGCTGCTGTCCGACCATGACACGCTGAATTTTATCGGCATCAAGTTGGGGGACCTAGACGTTGACGCGATGGAAAACAGCAACGCGGCAATGGCTGGCGAAAATATAGAGAACCGCGGTATGTCCTCCACGGCTTACTTGCAACTGGAGGACCGCCGCCTGCAAGCCGGGCAAACCGTGGAGGTGCCGGTATACGCGGACCCCACACTGGGCTTGCAATCGGTCTCCCTGCAGCTCCGGCACGAAGGGCTGCGCCTGCTAGAGGTGGAAGCCTACCGCACAGCCTGGATAGCGGCAGATGAGCCGCAAGCTACTCAGCTCAACCTGGGCTGGGCGGGTGCGCAAGCGTTGCGGACGGAAGAACCCTTATTCTACCTGCACTTCGTCGCTGAGCAAGATGGATTCCTGTCGGATATGCTGCGCCTACAGGGCAAGAGCGAACTGGGGCTGCAAAACGGCAATCAGACGCAGTACGCAGCGGCGGAACTGTCTTTCCAAAAGGCAGCAGGTCTACATGATGTGCAAGCCTTCCCCAACCCGTTCCACGATCAGTTGATGCTGCGCTTTGAGTTGGCAACAGCCCAGCGGGTACAGCTGCAAGTGTGGAATACCAACGGGCAACTCGTGCACCAACGCGAAATGGAAGGCATGGCCGGCTTCAATGAGTGGACCGTCGACGGGCAGCAGTTGGGTGAAGCAGGGACTTATTTGTTCCGGCTCTCCGCAAAAGACTTGCAGTATAACGGCAGGGTGATTCGCGTACCGGCACGTTAAGCAAGGCGTGACTGCAAGAAAATAATATTTGTAACATTCAACGCAGACGGTACATTTGAAGATACCGATGACGCGATTCTCGGTTTTCCGGACATAGAAGATGAGGATAATATGTATGTAGTGTCTGGTACAACGGTGGAATTGACAAGCGCTGCTGCAGGCACAAGTATAAGCACTGAGCTAGAGGTGACAGACAATCAGTGTGACCGAATTGAGGGAACTGCATTTGGGGTGCCGATCACCTTCGAACGGCAGTAATGTTTGTCGATTAGCCAGATAGAACAGCCCTTGCGAGTGCCTTCGCAGGGGCTGTTGCATTTTACTGGGCGTTGTCGTCAGTCAGAACCTGTGGTATCCGCTGGTTTCTCTTATATTTGGAGTAGTCAAACCCAAATTCGTAATGGTAACAGCGGCACAACTCAAAGACTGGAAAACCGAATGGCTGGCGTTAGTCCCCCAAAACCTTGGCAAAGCCTTAAAGGCCGTGGACGAGCGTTTGCCAGCCGATAGCCCCAAGGCTACCGTGTTGATACAACTGCAGGCCCAGCTCAACAGCGCCAACCGGGACAAGCTCATGGGCACCCGCTCTTCCGCTGATTTGGAGCTGGCCTACAATCAAATCCGCGCCAAGCTGCTGGAGTTTATCGATGGGCTGGAGGTGGAGGATTTCCATCCGGTGCTGGGTACAAGCTTTACTCCTACCGCCCGGCGCGGCACCTTACTGCACAAAATCCCTGGCCAGATGCAGGTGGGCAAAGAAGAGGAATGCATCATCCGGCTAGCCTACGACCGCGCGGTTATAGCCGATAACCTGGAGCTGACCGAAGATGTGGAAGTCAAGGAGGTCACCATTTCCGAAGTCATGGAGGCCGAGCTGATCGACCCTAGCTTCGAGCCGGCTTTTGCGATCCGCAGTTTCAACGACGAGCGGCAGTTTCTGCAACAAGGCGAGTATACCGAATGGCGGTTTTACGTCCGTCCGCTCCGGGCAGGGACCTTTGACTTGCTGTTGAAGCTCACCGTTATCGAGGAAATCGACGGGCAAAAGGAGCGGCGCAATATCACTTGGGAGGAAAAAGTGCAGATCGTAACCGAGCAGGTGGAGGCACCCGCCGCCGAATTCCACAACAGTGGTTTATCCCTGTCTTTTTCCTCGGCGGAGGAATCCCGTTCCGGGGGGACGCGCTCTATTGATGGGGACAGTACGGGCAGCGGGCCGCCCCGCATCGATGAAGACTGGGAGACCCTACAGCCGACTACCCTGATGAAGGACGAGGTGCTGCCGACGCCGCAGCCTGCCCCTACGCCAGCGGCGCCTAAAAATAAAAAGACCAGTCGGGTACGCCGTCTGTCCGTAGCTGCTATGATCGTAATGGCGGTCGGTCTTGGGACTTGGGTGCTTGTGGGCCCAATGGGCAGTTCTACTATAGATATAGAAACAGAAAGCCGTGAACCAGTTGATGCGGTAGAAGAAAAACCTTCCCCCGTACTGCCGCCACCTTCCAACGAGGCCAAACGGGCGTGGGAAGAAGCCCAAGCAGACGGCTCCGATAAAGCCTTGCGCCAGTTTATCGAGCGCTATCCCAACAGCCCCTACGCTGAGGAAGCCAAACGGATGTTGGAGGAGTAGTTTTCTCCCCCTTATCAAACATTTGTGCCGGGCTGTACCTTCAATGCTAAAACCCACGCACCTATGCTGCACCACGTACTCCACATTGATGATCTACCCGAAGGCGAAATGAAAACCGCTACCGCCGGCGAGCAGGAAGTGCTGCTCCTCAACGTCAAAGGCGAAATCAGTGCGCTGTATCCTAAATGTACCCACTACGGCGCGCCCTTAGCGGATGGCGTGCTCAACGGCCACCGGCTCGTCTGCCCTTGGCACCATGCCTGCTTTGACGCCCGCAGCGGCAAGCACCTAGAGGCTCCAGGCATTGATGGCTTGCCCAACTTTGAAGTAGAACGGCGGGGCAACGAAATTTGGGTAGATATACCGGAATCAACCGATGACCGCGTACCCAATGACATGGCCGAGCCCCGCGTGGAAAACGAAGCCACCTACGCGATTATCGGCGGCGGGGCAGCTGGCGCTTACGCCGCAGAGGGGATGCGGGAAGCCGGCTTCACGGGGCGTATTGTGCTTTTTTCCGATGAAGAAGAAGTGCCTTACGACCGCCCGAACTGTAGCAAAGACTATTTGCAAGATAAAGCCCCCGAAGCGTGGATGCCCTTGCGAGACGAGGCCTTCTACAAAAAGCACGGCATTGTGTTGATGAAAGGCCATCGTGCCAATTGGGTGGACACGAAACAGAAAGAAATTCAGTTTGAGGAAGGTGACCCGGTATCCTACGACAAACTGCTGGTCTGCACCGGTGGAACGCCTAACCGCTTGCCCATCGCGGGTGCCGAATTCGATAATGTGTATACGCTCCGGAGCTTGTCCGACAGCCGTTTGCTGCAGCAAAAAGGCAAAGCTGCACACAAAGCGGTGATCATCGGGGCGTCCTTTATTGCTATGGAGGTAGCCATGAGCTTGCAGCAACTTGACTGCGAAGTACACGTGGTCGCACCGGAAGAAGTCCCTTTTGCCCAGGTCTTTGGTGGCGATGTAGGGCAGCAATTGAAAAAGTGGCACGAAGAAGCCGGCATCCATTTTCACCTTGGGCAAAAAGTCAGCCAAATAGAGGGGCAGTCGAGCGCCGATCACGTACTGTTGGAAGACGGAACCCGGTTAGAGTCGGATTTGGTCATCATGGGTGTGGGGGTACATCCGGCTACATCATTCCTGCATAAATCGCTGTTGCAAGACGACGGCAGCCTAAAAACAGACCAATACTTGCAGGCTGGAGAAGACCTATACGCTTCTGGCGATATAGCCACCTATCCCCGCCACGGCAGCTACGAACGTATTGAGCACTGGAAGGTCGCTTGTCAGCAAGGCCGGGTAGCCGGCATGAACATGGCGGGTGCCGGACAGCCTTACCAAGCCGTTCCTTTCTTTTGGTCCGTGCAGCAGGATAAAATCTTAGGCTATGTAGGCCATGCGGAGGGCTTTGACGAGACCATAGTAGAAGGCGATTTGGATGGCGACTCCTTCTTGGTACACTATGCCAAAGACGGTAAGATACAAGCGACCCTCTCCCTGTTCCGGGATGCTGAATTGTGTGCCATACAGGAACTCATGCTAGAAGACCGCATGCCGAGCCCCGAGCGCGTTAAAGAAGGGGTAGAATGGGAGCAGCTCATTTCGGGTTGAACACCTCGTCAATATCATCTTGCAGCCCTTTGGCATCCCCTGTAGGTGGGGTGCCGCCGGGCAGCACGTCCGGGGCAGGGTTCGATTCAGGGGGCGCATCAAAAGGCGTTGCGGAAGCCTCATCGGTTTGCCCGAGCTGCAACACCTTAAGGGCAGCGTGGAGCACCGCATGGTCTTCTGTTTTGACCACAGCTCGGATAAGCTTCATTTTCAGTTGGCTGGTATCTTCCTGCATAGGTCCTTTTTTTACCGGATCAACCCGCCAATCAAGCGGATCAGTTCCGTCTCTGTCTGTTTTAGGTTGAAAACGGCCGTCAGCCGCTGTTGCGAGGCGTTGATGTAGCTGACTTGAATACTGCGGTAGTCGAAGCTGTTGATCAAGCCACCCCGGAAGCGCTCCTCGGCGATCTCCAAGTTGCGGCGGGCGTTGTTGACCAGTTGAGAGGTTACTTCTACCAGCCGCTTTTGCGTATTGTAGGTAGCCAAAGTGTTGGCCAGCTGATTGTTTAAGTTGCGCTTCAGCTCATTGATGTTGAGCTGGGCGACCAGTTCCTCTTTTTTGGCATTATCCAGACGAGTGCGCCGCGCCCCGCCGTCAAACAGGGGGTAAGAAGCCGAGAGGTTGACAAAGCCCTGTAAGGTTTTGGCCGCTACCTCGGGAATTTGGTTGGTGGTGGAGTTCTCCCCGAAGCTCAGTGTCTGCTCGCCAAAAGAAATTCCGATATTATAGGTCACCCCGGTCTGCAATTGCAAGCTAGGTCGAAATTCCGACTCTTGCAGGCGCGTATTGATGGCGGACAGCTCGCGGTTCACAAACTCATTTTGCAACTGTTGGTTGTTGTTTAGCATCTGCTGTTGCAAAGCTTGGAGCGTATAGTCCTCTGCGGTATAGCTCAGGCTGTCTGTGAGTGCGTAGGGCGTATCGACTTCGTCCACGCCCATCGCCAAGTTGAGATTGCGGATGGCCTGCGCGTAGTTGTTTTGCTGCGTCACATAATTGGTCGAGTCGTTCAGGTAAGCATCTTGCGTCTGTAAGATATCAAAGGTGCTCGACTGGCCATAGTCTTTGCGGAGTTCTTGGTACGCTACGCGGTCGCGCGACAGCTCCAGCACTTCGGCTACCACATCAAGTTGCTCTTGTTGGATGAGGGCATTGTAGTAAGCGTTGATGATCGCCTGAATAGCGTTTTCCACTGCTACTTTCCGGTTGCCTTCGGCCAATGCGGCTTGCTGCTCCAGCTGTTCCTTGGTGATTTGCACCCGGTAGCCGTCGAACAGCACCCAGTTTGCTTCAATACCCGGTGTGACGCCGGTGTTCAAGCTGTTGACGGCGGTAAGCGGGCCGGCCGGGTTGCTGAGGTCCCGGTAGTTGTTCTGTGAATTTACCGTCAGGTCAATGGAAGGGTACTTTCCGGCAATCGCCCAGTCGTCACTGTTGGCAGCGATGGCTTTGCGGGCTTCCGCGATTTTGATCTGGTAATTGTTCTCCAGCCCTTTTTGGATAGCGTCCGACAAGCTGAGGTTTTCCTGGGCTTGCACCATACAGGTGGACCACAGCATGGCGCAGAGCAGGAGTAGGGATGATTTCATATTAGATAAACTTGCGTTCAAAGACATATCGTTTGAAGTAAAAATTGTAAAAGAACACCAGCCCGGTGGCGACCAATTTCGTCACGTACTGCTGTTCGTTAAAAAATGGGATTTGAGTCAGGCCGTATATAATGCCGGTACTCAGCCCTAGCCCGCCCAAAGAAACCAAGGCGGAGAGCAAAAAAGCCCGCCCGCTTGACCCTTGCAATTTGAATACAAAGCGTTTTTGCATCAAAAAGTTGGCAACCATCCCGCAGGAGTAGGAAATGAGGTTAGCCGACACGGGAGCCATGCTGCGCCATACCAAAAACAAGTACAGAAAATAGTCTATGGAGGTCGCTACCGCACCAGAGGCTGCAAATTTGGCTTTCAGTAAGAAGAGTTTCCAGAGCTTCTCTCGCATGGTGTTTTTTTTTAGGGTTAGCCTAAGGCTACAACCTTTCAACCTTATAACCTTTCAACCTTAGAACCTTAGAACCTTATAACCTTTCAACCTTAGAACCTTAGAACCTTACAACCTTACAACCTTACAACAAGCCTCCCCGGGCTACCAGCGCCGCTACCGCTGCAATCCCAGCCACGGCAATCAGCACATACCAGACAAACTCGTAGCCGGTTTCGCGGCGCACGGCAGCTTCCACTGCTTCGTAGCTCGGCTTCACGCCATTCCAGGCATAAGAGGTGTAGACTTTAAAGCGGTTCATCACAATAAGTAGCACCGGCAGCAGTACCAGAATCACAGCCGTGATGGCCAGCAGGCCGAAGGAGACCGCAATCGCCATCGGGATCAAAAACTGCGCCTGCAAGCTCTTCTCGAACAACAGCGGTGCCAGGCCCGCAAAGGTAGTGACTGTAGTCAAAACAATGGGGCGGAAACGCGACAATCCGGTTTCGTACACCGCTTCCATGTGTGATTTGCCTGCTTTGATCATACCGTTGTAGGTGGTCAAGAACACCAAAGCGTCATTGACCAGTATCCCCACCAAGGCAATGATACCCAAGGCAGAGAACAAGCTTATCGGCAGCCCCATCAGCCAGTGGCCCCAGCCTACGCCAATGATGCCAAAGGGGATCAGCAAGAACACCAAGAATGCCTGCCCCACCGAGCGGAAAGTCAGCGCAATAATGAAAAACATCAGCCCCAAGGCGATGCTGAATACGGTCTGTATAGAGCTGGCCGATTTTGCCTGCTCCCGGTTTTGACCTTCGTAGATGGCGGATACCCCGCTGTAGTTGGCGAGTATTTCCGGCACGATATCGTTTTTCAAACTGGCGGTGACATCGCTGACCGAGACCTCGTTGCGCGAGACATCCGCCTCTATCTTTATTTCCCGCTTGCCATCAATGTGGTTGATGTCGATGACGCCCCGCTCGATATTCAGCTTGGCGATTTCCGTAAGGGGGAATTCCCGGCCGTTGGCAAAGCGTATCCGCATGTTCTTGAGTTCGTTGATATCGTCGCGGTCCTCTTGGTCGTAGCGCACCCACACGCGCACTTCGTCCTGCCCGCGTTGCAGGCGCTGCACTTCAGAACCGAAGAAACCGTTGCGAACTTGGCTGACGACTTCCTGCAAATTGAGCCCTAAATACCGGCCTTTTTCGGTCAGCTCGATATTGACCTCCCGCAGGCCTTCCTGATTGTTGTCGACCACATCTGCCAGTTCTGATAACTGCTGCATTGCCGTCTTGACTTCGTTGGTAGCGGACTTAAGCTGCTGATAGTCTTCCCCCACCAACGAGATGGATATGGGCTTGCCGAAAGCGGAAGCGGCACCGTAGGTTACCACTTCAGCCGTCGGGATTTGCCCTACCCTTTCCCGGATAGAGTTGGTGACCGCCCGTGCCGTAAGGCTGTCGCGGTTTTCCCCGTCTAGGATATTGACGCTGAGGCTGCCCTTGTAGGTCGTAGGGCCCAAGTCGACTTGCACACGCTCGATCGCTTGTTTTTCGCCCTTGAAGTAATGCTGGCTGAGGGAGTCATTGACCGCCCAGGCAGACTGCTCAATGTGCTCGAGCCACTTCATGGTAATGTGCTCGCGGGTGCCGGCGGGCATTTGCAGGTTGATCGAAATATCATCCCGTTCAATATTGGGGAAGAAGGTGGTGCTGATGATCCCCCCACCTATCGCCCCGCCGGTGATGACCAGCAAGCCGATAAGCACCGTGATGGTCAGGAATTTGTTGTACATAGCGAACTTCAGACTCGGGCTGTACAGCTTGTAGCGCATCCAGTTCATGCCTTTTTCAAACCACTCCTGCACCTTGTTGCTATCCCGTTCGGGGCTGAGCGCTTTGCTGTGCGCCACGTGGGTCGGTAAAATAAGGGCACCTTCGACTAGTGAAAATACCAGGGAGAAAATCACCACTACCGCCATTTGGGAGAAGAAGTCCCCCAGCCGACCGTCGATGAAGAGGAAAGAAGAGAATGCTACCACTGTAGTCACAATAGCGGCGAATACAGCGGGCAACACCTGCAAGGTCCCCTCTAGGGCGGCTTGCATGCGGGGCACACCCGCCTCGTACTGCTGGTAGATGTTCTCGCCGATGACGATACCGTCGTCCACTAGTATACCAATTACCAGTATCATCCCGAATAGGGAAATCACATTGATCGTAACGCCAAAGGAGCCCGCCAGCAGGAACATACCGGCGAAAGAGATAGGAATAGCCAGTGCCACCCAAAAGGCCAATCGCCAGTGCAGGAACATCGCCAGCAGCACCAGTACGATACCAAAGCCCAGCAAACCGTTTTCCATCAACAGGCTGATCCGCTGCCGCAGCACGTCGGAACCATCCCGGACGATTGTAGCTTGGACCACCTCATTTTTTTGGTTGAAGTCTTCGACGTAGGCCCGCACATTGTCGGTAATGGAAATCATATCCTCCTCCAGGGTATTCTGGACTGTCACCACCACTGAGGGCTCACCGTTGAGGAAACTCCGGTTGGGGTTGTCCGCCCATTTGTCCCGCAGGTCCGCGATTTCGTACAAACGGACCACGCTGCCGTCAGCTGTCGTCTTGACAATCACGTCGCGCAGCCCCTCGGCGTAGTATTCCTTGTTGCGGGCCCGCACGAGCAGCTCCTCGTCTTCGCCTTTGATGGTGCCGCCGGTGAGTTCGATATTGGCATTGCGCACAGCCAGGGTTGCTTGCTGAAAGGTCAGGTCGTAGGCGCGCAGGTCTTTTTCGCGGAAAGCGATCTCAATTTCTTCCTCCGGAAAGCCGCTGAGAGCCACTTTAGAAATACCCTCCATCTGCCGCAGGTCCTCCTCTACCAGCCTGCCGTAGCGTTTAAGGGTTTTCAGGTTCACGTCACCGCTGATGGCGAAGCTGATGGCAAAACCCAGGTTTTCCTGAATGTAGACAACCGGCGGTTCCAGCCCTGCCGGGAAGGAGTTGATTTGGTCCACGGCATTCCGCACATCAACGAGCACATCATCGGTGTCAAAGCCCTTCAGCACTTCCACGGTGATACTGCCGCTGTTTTCTTTGGAGACGGAGGTGTAGCGTTCTACGCCGGTGACACCTTTCAGGTTTTCCTCTATCCTCTTTACCACGCCTTCCTCCATTTCTTCGGGGGAGGAGCCGGGGTAGACCAGCTGAATGCTAATGATCCGGCTCGGCACTTCCGGGAAGAAGGTCGATTTCATATTCGCCAAACCCGCTATGCCCATAGCGAAGAGGCCGAACATCAGCAGGTTGGCGGCGATGGGGTATTTGACAAAGTAGTTGATTATACGTTTCATAGCGGTATTTATTGAGCACTGCCGAGTTGGTCCTGCTCGGCGGCGGCGTTGGAAGATTGAACGGGTTTATTTTTATTGATTTTCACCTTCATGCCATCAAAGGCATCGGGGATCGGCTGGGCAAGCAGGGGCGTGCCATCGGGTAACCCTTTGATGATAGCGGCTTCGTCGGTGATTTTGACAACCTGCACTTCTTCCAGCCGCAGGAAAGAGTCGCGCACCACAAAAACCGCTTGCTGGTCCATCAGCAAATTGCGGGGCAACTCAAACGCATTCCGGACCGTGCTGGCGGTTACGTCTCCGCGCAAATACATGTTTTCCCGCAGGCCCTTGCCTTGCACAGTTATAAAGACGCGTACCGTTTGCGTGCCCTGGTCTACTTGATTGCTGATGCGTTTGATGCGGCCCTTCCAACTGCCTTCAATATCCTCGGAATACAGTTCGACGGGGTTGCCCACGGCAATGTACTTTAAGTCGCGCAGTGCTACCGTGGCTTCCAGCTCATAGTTGTAGCTGTTCATCAGTTCCCCCAGCTTTTGGCCGACCCGCACGACCGCTCCCGGGTTGATGCTGGCGGAGGTGATTACGCCGCTGAATGGCGCATGCAAGGTGTATTTATCGAGGCGCTCTTCCGCGCTCTTGATATTGTAATACTGGCTGTAGAGGTTGCGCGAGGCGATGAAGTACTTTTCCTGATCATTAAGCGGCTCGGGGAACGGCTGTATGGCCGCCTCCACTTCGAAGGCGTCTAGGTAAGCCTTCCACTGCTCAAAACTCTCGGGGTAGTCGATTTTGAGGTCGGGCATCAACTGTGTGATGGCGTTGAGCAGATCGCTCTTTTGCGAAAGTAGGGACAACTTGGTTTCTTCCTGATCTACCTTTATAAGCACGGCGTTTTTGGGGAAATAAGTGCCCACTTTAAAAGGGCGTGAGGCAGACTGCAGGGTGCCGGAAACCTCCGAGAAGATGTCGATCTTGTCATAGGCCTTCAGCTCACCCTGCACTTGCAGCTTGGTGGGGACATCCACGTTGCGTAGCTGCATGGTGTCTACCGTTTTCATCTTGTTGCCCGCAACCTGCCGCTGCGGCGGCTCCTTCTGTTGGCTCAAAAAACGGGCAGCGGCAAAGGACCCCAAGAGGATGACTAAGCCAGCGAAAATGCCAATGCGGCGTGCTTGTATACTCATATTTTACTGGTTTGACTCGTTGCAAACGCAACAACTAGTATCTTTTTAAAATGTGCTGCAGTACTTTTCTGCAAATGTCTACTTCTTCCTCCGGTAATTCGGCTATAGCTTCCTGAACGGTGGAATTGGTGTAAGGCATTAGTTTATCGCGCATCTCTTGACCTTTGTGCGTCAAATAGATCAGCTTATTGCGCTTGTCGTTGGGGTCAGGCACCCGGACCACCATGTTTTCTTCTTCCAATTGGCGCAACGCCCGGGCAATAGTAGCTTTGTCTTTGATATTAGACACCGCCAGCTCTTGCTGACGCACGCCTTCCCTCGCCCACAAGTCCACCATGATGCCCATGTGGGAGTGCTGCAACCCCCATTCTTCCATATTGGAGCGCTGCCGGATTTCATTGGCGAGCAGCCTGCCGACGCGGTTG
>JAAAOU010000004.1 GCA_009908745.1 Bacteroidota bacterium | reverse complement strand
CCTGGCACGACGAGACGCTCTACTGCATCGCGACGATGATGCAGGATGCCGCCGAGGCGAAATACGGCCAGATCGACTCGAACTCCGCATCGGCGGGCAGCTCCAGCTCCTCTCCCTCGGGGAGAGGGCAGGGTGAGGGTTCTTCTGGCTCCAACTCCTCTCCCTCTGGGAGAGGGAAGGGTGAGGGTCTTTCTAAAACCTCCTCAAAGCCTCCAACCGAAAAGGAACGCGAAGCCGCCAGAAGAGCCGAACAAGAACGCCTCGCCGCCCGGGCGAAGGCGTTCAAGGAGATCCTGCCGTACTGGCAAGAGCCCTATTTGAAAGCCCGAAGTGGATCATTGCCATATTTCAAGCAGATGCTGAAGGATTATCCGGAAACACCTCGTCGGGAAGAAGCTTTGTATCTTTCGGCGGTGATTCTGTTTGAGGTGGAGCAATGGAGAGCCTCTGCTGATACTTTTGAGATCGTATTGCAGCAGTATCCGCGAAGCCGTTTTTTAGGTGATGTCCATGTGAAGTTGATAGATATTACCTTGGAGCATTTGTTTGATTTAGCAGAGGCGCATAAACATGCCATCGTTGCGAATCAATGGCTGATTGATTTGGGCAAGAAGAGTGCTCATGCGGCGAGCAAGCAGAAGAAATCGAAGAAAGACAAGCCCCTTTGGGCGGTCTTTACTACGCCGTATGAAAACGACATGAAGCGTGTGAAGTATGATGTTTATCTTCGCGCTGGGTTGGTGGCGTATTTGCAGAAAAAGTACGATCAAGCTATCAAACACTTTGAGGCAGCCAAGCCGTTTGAACCCCCAAGAGATTTTGAAGTGATTGTGGGGCATATTCCCACAGGGATGGAGCGAGTGATTGATGCAGCTAAAAACAAGAAGCAGTTGACGCCGGCTGAAGTACTTGTGGGGAATCAAAAGGTAGCATTGATGCTGCAACTGGCGGACATTTACAAAACAGCGGGTAGCTGGGATAAAGCGATCAGTTTGTGTGGTGAAGTATTTGAAGCACCTGCCAAGCTCGTAAGTCCGCAACAGCGGTCGTGGTCTCACTTTGTAAGGGCTGGAAGCTACTTCAGAATACCGCAATGTGCTGATGCAATCCCCGAATACCAAGCCGCTCATAAAGCTTGCCCTAAAGCTCCTTGGGCATCGCAGGCATTATTCTATATGGGGACTACAACCTCATCATTTTTGCAGGATAAAGAGGCCGCGGCGAACATTTATAAGCAGGTCGTCAAGAAGTACCCCAATAGCAACTACGCTCCCAAAGCCTCATATCTGGTGGGCGTTTGCCTGGAGAACTTAAAGGAATGGAAGAAGGCGAAGGTTGCCTTTGAGGACTATGTCAAGAAGTATCCCGACTCCCGGTGGGTCGTGGAAGTCGAAAGAGAACATTTTCGGAACATCGCGAAGCAATTGGCGTCGAAACCAAATACGAAAGGAAAGTAATTATGATCATTCAAAAGCAACAGATTGTCAGCATTCTGTTCTGTATTCTTGTTGCAGTATCTGTTATGGCAGATACCAAAACGATCAATGTTGACGTGACCCCAGGTAAATCTTTAGCAAAGAATGTGGGTTGTGGTTTTGAATCAATTGTCAAAGACAGTAACACTCTGATTGTTAATTTGACTTGTACGGAAGGAGCAATTGAAGAGTCTGTTTTGGTAGAGTGGGCTGACGGTCAAGATTGGTCTCAGGTCGATGGTTCTCCAACGAAATGGAGATTAACCGGTGTCGCCCCATGGGAAGAATTTTTTTGTGTGATTAAGTGTAAGATTGTAGTGGGGCAGGAGGGAGAAAACGGTGCTGCCGGTGCTGCCGGTGGTGGAGGTGAAATGTGGCGCTGGATGTCTGTATCGGATGTTGATTGTGATATCGATGCAGATAACGATTCCACAGCAAGCTTTAAACCGGCCAGTCAGTCTGATACAGAAGATAAGGCCGAGTTTCCTGGCGATGACGCACCTGATTGCGTTCCTGGTGTCGTGATTGGCGTGAACAATGACCATGATGAGTATTTGCCGGAAGGTGCAGAAGGCTGGAATAATGATAAAACGTACCACGAAGACAATGCGCTTCGTCTTAGTAAAGATGTAAAGCGTACCGAAAACAATGATATATGTGTTGAGCCCGCCGAAATTAAGTCTGCAGTAAACCCGAAAAAATCCGGTAAATTGAAATTTAATACGATTCCCAGTTCCGTTCGAGTATTTCATTACGACACAAAGGAAAAGGTATCAACCAGTACGGAATTTACGATTGCCCGTAATGCAAATTGGGATAAAGCGTTTTACGTTGAAGGATTGGCAGAGGGGGCATGTCAGGAACTGAATGCACACTTTATCCCAGATAGACCTAAAGACGGGCAGATTTCTGAAGATCGTTTTCGCGTAACTGTGGCGAAGGTGGATATTGATGTGGATAGTAATAACAATATTGCAGAAGACTATAATGATGCAGAAGAATTATTGGAAGCTGCTACGACTGAAGTAGGCATGATCGTACCTCGCGAACCCTTACCCGCAAACCCGGAGGTACCCATTGCAGACCTGCCTAGAGGAAAAATACACAAGCTCGGATCTGCATGGACATCCATAGAAGATGCCAACCTGAATCCTGTGATCAAATTAAAGAAAATTAGCGGAAGCGGCGCTGTTAAAGTATACAAAGCAAGCGGTGCGGAAATACAGGCTACAGACAATCTCTATGAAACACTTTCAAATGATGATCTCTCTTTGCGATTTTTGGGAGTGACGGAAGGGCCGGTTGTTATGGCATTAGAGGCTACGGTAAATAATGGTAAGAAGGCACATGTGGATAAAATTAATTTAAGAGTAACGAAGCCTATATCTTGGGCACCCAGCGGAACATTTGCATATGTATGGGAGCCATGTGAGTGGCATTTAAGTACAAAGGGTGCAGATAAAGTATGTGAAATTGTTGATGATTACGGCTGGAATGTAACTCTACACTATTTTAGAGACAATACTGGAGCAGGAGCTCCAGATAGCAGTGGGACATGTTCTCTGGAGAATTTCAAAAGCATGAAATACGCTGGCTTACTAATTGCACATTCGCATGGGAGTA
This sequence comes from Bacteroidota bacterium, assembly GCA_009908745.1. Taxonomy (GTDB): domain Bacteria; phylum Bacteroidota; class Bacteroidia; order Chitinophagales; family Saprospiraceae; genus Phaeodactylibacter. The sequence continues at coordinate 1,186 of JAAAOU010000004.1, read as the reverse complement.
ACGGGGCATTTTGCGCGGTTTATTTTGATGAAGAAATCAATGCAAAGAAGTGGATGCATAAGTTGGTCACTTCCCCCCAAGGTGATGATCAAAAGGTTGGCGATACAATAACTACAGGAGCCAATGGCATTTGCGAGACAGCGGCGACAGAAACATATGAGGAGCAAGTTGTTTCTGTAGGTACAAATGTTGGGGCGAATCAGGTTTGTATACGAGCCACCCCTGAAGACAATATGGCTGTGGTAGCATCTAGTGCAAAGCCTGGATTTTATTTTGTAAATGTAGAAGCAGATTGGTTTGATGATAATTGGAGTACGATGACAACTTTTCAGAACGCAATTATATGGATTATGTCTTGTCATAGTACGCAGGGTGGTAACGCTAGCGTAGCCTACAAGGCGGGGGGAAGGGTAAGATTAGGATATCCTGGAAAGACTGATGCTGGAAAGCATGAACATAATGCAGAGTTGTTTTTCAATCGAATTGTGGGCAAAGCAGCAGGCTGGGACAAGAAAAAGCGAACCGCAGGTGAAGTATTTGCTGGTGGGGGTTTTCAAGGCACTCTACAGATGCTTGGTGAGGCACGGAAAAATTGGACGACACTGCATCCTGCTCCATTACTCACTTTCCCTGATTCGGTCGCTTCTGCTCGTACAGGGAGTGGTGGGATCGTATTTGACACATTCATGGATTATAATATCGCTGCCAATCAGGCTGTTGTAAAGCGCAGTGGTTCGATGAGTATGGGGACAAGACGGTGGTTTGGCTATACCAATCTTATCACGAGAAAGGTATATGGTGTTAGTTTTGATTTCTATCATCCTGCGGCAGGTACTCTAAATTGTAGGGCGGTTGCTGAGAAGTGTAGAAACGCAAAGCCTGCCTTAGGAAGAAGGATGTCTGGTGACTTAGACACATACAATACGAATCAAGATTGGGGCTTCTAATTCTGGATTGAGCTGGATTGAGAATGCCCATGTTCTGTCAAGAGGCCATTGCACATGGCAGAGCATGGGCTTATCATTATTGCCATGGGTACCCGGGTGCAACCAAATACAAAAGGAGTAATGGGCATGAAGAGGTATTTGATCTCAATGGTTGCTGTTTTGTGGCTTTGTATATCGCTTTCAATGGCGGATCAATCGTCAACAAAGAAAAAGAGTCTTGCAAAACAGGACCTCGCTCA
>JAAAOU010000228.1 GCA_009908745.1 Bacteroidota bacterium | reverse complement strand
GAGCCTGCGGCCAAGCCTTCCAGAACCGCCACAACATGTACATCCGGGAGTCGGCTTTGGAAAAGTGGGGCAGTAGCAGGCTCTTTGCGTCTGCTCGCCCGCTCATCAAAGCTTCGCCCTGCCCCTCGGCAAGCTCTACTTTCCAGCAACCCTCCCGGAAGGCAAAGAGCACGCCACTGTAGTCCGGCTCAATCAACTCCTGAATGATAGCTTCGCTGCCGGCGGGTACCGGGTAGCTGCGGAATACTTCCTTCAGCGCCTCGCTCAACCCTTCCGGCTGTACGGGGAGTATGCTTTTGAATTGCCCCGCCATACTTGCTTCGTGACCGTCCTCGTCGGTGTAGGAAGAACGGACGATGAACGGCGGTTGCAGGTTTCCGCTATCCCACTGCCCCGACTGCCACGCTTCATAACCCACGGCCCGGAACGCAGGCATCGGCAAGCCCAACTGCTCCATTTGCGTAAGCTGCTGCCGCTTGCTCATGCCTCGACTTTTTGCGTGAGGTAATGGTAAAAAGCTTCCGGCGCATCCAACATGGGGAAATGGTCCCAGCCCGGCACGATATCGAAGTGGGCGCTGGGGAAATCGCGTTTCCAGTACGTCAGATAGCGGGACGCCACCACCCGTTCTTCCTCCCCCCAGATGAACTCGAAGGGCAGCTCGCTTAATTGCTGCTGCACCCGCCGGTACCAATCTGGCGTGATGAGGTCGAAAAAGACAGGAAAGGCCGCGCAGCGCGCGTAATCTCGGAAAAACTGCTTGCGGATATCGAGTGGGATAACGCCGGGCTGCTGAAACAGGCGCTTTTCCCAAACCGGGCGCATGGTGGGCCAGGCAATGAGCCGTTGCATGAGCTGACGCACCGGCATGGGCCGCATCAATTTCGGGAAAAAGCGGTGTTCCAGCGAGGCGCCGATAATGCCGTGCAGCAGTACTTTTTCGGGTTGCACAACACGGTTTTCCGGCATGTTCCAGCCTTGGCTTGCCCATTCCAGCAGCAGGCTGCCGCCTATGCCGTGGCCGTAGAACACCCACTCGGCTTTTGGGTCGGAGGCTACCGCCCGTTGGAGTGCGGCTATGAAGGGGCCCCAGCTTGGCTGCTTGCCGGGCAGGGGCCGACCGTCAAAGCCGGGGAGTTCCGGCAGAATAATCTCGAACTCAGCCTGCTGCTGTTCGTGTAGCGTCAAGAAGGGTAAAAAACGGGTGCGCCCACCCCCGTTTCCGTGTAAGAGCAATAATTTTTTCATCAGATGGAGTAACCATCGGGGCGCAGAATGGTTTGCGTTATTGGTTTTCCGCTGCGGGCACCCCTTCGCGTTCGGGGCGCAGGCTGCGTACGGTACGGCCCGCTTGCCACATTTCGCTATCGTGCAGGCTCTTGAGTTCTACTTCCAGCTTTTCGCGGTAGTCCGGCTGGCTGTTGGAGTCGATAGATTTTTGTGCTTCCTCGCCGGTAGCCACGCTCTCGTACAGCTCGTCGAAGACCGGGGCTACCGCATCACGGAATTTTTTCCACCAATCCAAGGCGCCGCGCTGTGCAGTCGTGGAGCAGTTGGCGTACCAGCGGCATCAGGCTTTGCGTGAGTTCTTCCACCGTTTCGTTGAACGCCTCGGACGGGCTGTGGCCGTGGCGGCGCAGGCAGTCGTACTGTGCAGCGAATAACCCCTGTATCGCCCCCATAAGCGAGCCCCGCTCGCCGGTAAGGTCGCTATTGACCTCTTTTTTGAAGGTGGTCTCAAACAGATAGCCAGAGCCTACCCCTATACCGAGGGCAATCACGCGCTCCTCGGCCCGGCCGGTAGCATCCTGGAATATAGCGTAGCTGCTGTTCAGGCCCTTGTCTTCTAGGAACAAACGGCGGAGGCTGGTACCGGAACCCTTCGGGGCTACCAAAATGACATCAATATCATCGGGGGGTACGATACCCGTCCGGTCTTTATAGGTGATCCCAAAACCGTGGGAGAAATAGAGGGCTTTGCCGGCGGTCAGCAAGGGCTTAATCTTGGGCCACACGGAGATCTGTGCCGCATCGCTCAGCAGGTATTGGATGACCGTGCCCCGCTTGACGGCTTCTTCAATCGGGAATAGCGTGACGCCGGGCTCCCAGCCGTCTGCGACAGCCTTGTCCCAAGTCTTGGATTCTTGGCGTTGGCCGACGATTACGTTGAAGCCGTTGTCTTTCAAGTTGAGGGCTTGGCCAGGACCCTGCACGCCGTAACCAATGACGGCGATGGTCTCGTCTTTCATCACCTCCCGGGCTTTCGCCAGTGGGAATTCATCGCGGGTGACCACGTGTTCTTCTACGCCTCCGAAGTTCAGCTTTGCCATGTTGCTTGTTTTTTTCTGTTTGTTCGAAAATTGCACTCGCAAGGAAGACGAAGAAATGGAATTTATCAAGCAGGAGCGGGAGGAGCGGGGCTTAAATCCTCGGTGTTTTACAGCCTTAAAAGGAGGCTGCGGCAGTGGGCTGTGCTGCGGTTTATAACGCATTGATGTGGGTAGGAGGCTGAAAACCAAATGGTTGTCGCTGGTTTGCCGGGAGTGGCAGCTTCTGGCTTACCCTTGGAAAACCCTGCTCCAGCAAGTGGTTAATTACGAAATCTAAACTTTTTGGCCGACGTACAGAAAGTAGTGCCATACCCCTCCGTAAGCGGGCTTTACCTGATGCTGTACTGTATCGAAGGTTTCTTCAAGTACAGGCGAAAGGTGGCTGTCCATACGCACGTGGTTGTTGCCCATGTGCTGCTTGAACCAGGGAAAACGGGAATCGTAGAAGTCGACTACAGCGACATACCCGCCCGGTTTGAGGTCGGCATAGGCTTGCTGCAGCAGGGCCGCCCACTGCGGATTGATCATGGTCAACGAGTAAGAAAAAAGTATAGCATCCATCTGCTTGTGCCGTCTTGTATCGCCTAGCGTGTAGGGGCGTTCTTCTAGGGAGACCCGCTGCGCGTAAGCTTGGGTTGTCCGGGCGGCTTTGTTGACCATGTGCTCGCTGACGTCCAAGCCGGTGAGCTGCGCCTTGGGGAAACGCTTGGCCAGCAGGCGCAAGTTGTACCCGGTACCGCAGCCGACTTCCAGTATCTTGTGGGCCTGGCTGGGGTCAAGGGGCAATTGGCGGACCACCTGTTTGCGGCCAAAGAGAAAACTCCAACGGGTGAGGTCGTAAATCTGGGACTGCAGCACGTAGTAGCGCTGCATGGTCTGATTTTGCTCTTCTACTGAGCTGAATGTATTAGGCATGCTTGCTTTTTTATTATTGCACAATCGCCAAGTAGGCGCTTGCGTAGGTACCGACCCGGTCTAATTGGTGGGTGCGGCGAGTAGCTTCTTGTTCAAAGGTAACGGCTTCCTGCACAAAATCCGGGAAGAAGTCTACCTGCTGGGCGGCCGACCGCAGCAGGATACGGGTGCCCGGCCGGCTGTTTTCCAAAATAAGGCGCCATTCTTCCTCTAGCGCCGGCTTGTTGTTCGCGGACAACCAGTCTTGATGGTCGAGCAAGACGTAGTGGGAATAGGGGCCGGGATTGGCTTTAAGAAAACCGCTGATTGTCGTGGTATGGCTGTGGAGCTTTGGCATCTGCGCTTTGAGCGGCTCGAAGTGCTGCGGCAGCAGGTAATTGGGCGCGCAGTCTTCGGTATAAGCGCCGTAGAGGTACAGCCGCCAGAAGTAATTGTCACGCAGGGGCAGCTCGGTAAAGACCTTGCGTAGGCATTCTTGTATAAAACCCAGCGCCCCGCGTTCGTATTTGTCCATGAACAGCTCCTGCTGGCTGCGCGGCACGCCAACCAAACACATCGTCAAGTGTCGGTTGACCATCCATTCCACCATGTTGTTGAGGATGCGGTGTTCCACCTCGTAGTAGTGGTCCCGCTGTTCGGCCAGGCTGTCCGCCTCAAACATGCGCTGAATCTTCTGGTACAATTTGCGGCGGCTGCGCATATACTGGCTGGCCAACCAGGCAAAAGTGCCGGAAGAGCCATAGTGGTAAAACGATTTGCGGACGCCTTTGCCGTTGAAATAATGAAGGTTTTTGTCCCAGTACTGCTGGGCGTAACGCGGCAAGCCTGCCCGCAGCTGATCGCGGTAAAGCCGGGGAAATTCAGCGTGCCAGCCTTGGCCGAAAGCCTGCCGGAGGTCGGTAGGTGAAGACTGCAGGAAGAACGCCCGCTTGAGTTCCAGCAGGGCGTTCTGGCGCGGGTTCATGTCGATGCAATGGACGGCGGCGGGCCGGTCGAGCAGGTAATCCAAAGCATTGCAGCCAGCGCTGGTGATCATCACAATTTCACTGTCGCT
>JAAAOU010000438.1 GCA_009908745.1 Bacteroidota bacterium | reverse complement strand
GGAGCGAACGCCGACAAATTTTATTCTGAACGAGGCATGATGAAGGAGCCTAGCCTAAGCTAAGTGACTGAAGAATAACGAAGTGCAGGATAAAATTTGGCAAGAGCAGCCCGAAGTGTGAAGTCCCAACAAGCACTTATAGCAACGGCAAGTAGCTGCCCGGAGGCGGAAAACTGCCATTCTTCATATCCACCCCTCAAATTCCTTATCTTTGCCCAAACCCAATGATTATGCATTTTGCCATCCGTTTTTGGCTTTTCTTTTCCCTTATCGGGCTAGCCGCCTGCTCGGCACCCCCAACGCAAGACGACATGGACGCATCGCAAGCCAAACCATTTGACTGGCAGGGCCACCGTGGGGCACGGGGCTTACTGCCCGAAAATACCGTACCCGCTTTTCTTAAAGCATTGGAGTACCCGCAGGTAAAAACCTTGGAGCTCGACCTCGCCGTCAGCCAAGACAGCCAGCTCGTGGTCAGCCACGAGCCTTGGATGTCCCACCACATCTGCAGCCACCCGGACGGCCGGCCGGTGACGGAGGCCGAAGAGGACGAGCTGCTGATTTTCCAAATGCCGTACGACAGCGTCCGGCAGTACGACTGTGGCAGCCGGGGCAACGCACGCTTCCCGCAGCAACAGGCACAGCCCGCCTACAAACCCTTGCTACGTGAAGTGGTGCAAGAAGCGGAGGCTTTCGCCAAACAGCAGGAACGTGCCTTGCCCCGCTACAATATCGAAATCAAGCTCGAACCCGACTACGATGGGGTGAAAGCGCCGGGCCCCCAAACTTTTGCCCGCTTGCTGCTGGAGGAAATCAAAACGCTAGGTATCGCAGAACGGGCCACCGTGCAGTCCTTTGACGTGCGCCCCCTGCAGCAACTGCACCGCATGGACAGCAGCATCACCACCGCCCTGCTCATCGACAACCCTAACGGCGTGGCCGTCAATCTGCAGGCCCTAGGCTACACCCCGGACATTTACAGCCCCTACTACAAAATGGTGACGGCCAATGTGGTCAAAACGGTGCACGACCGCGGTATGAAAATTATCCCCTGGACCGTGAACGACACTACGGCGATGAAAGCGTTGATCGAGCTTGGCGTGGATGGGATTATTACAGATTATCCGGATAGGATCAGGGATGTCATCAAACGATAACCCCTTGTGAAGACCTAAGCAAACCGGCTACGCCAATTAACGCCCTGCCAGCTCCAACAATTTCACCACTGTTTTCCAGTTCCGCGTGGTGGCGGGTACCTGTAACTTCCGCTCCAGGAAGTTGTTGTTTAGCTTAGCCCTGCCATAACCCTCGGGACAGTGCAGGTAAACGACACGACCCTGCACTACATACCGCTCGCTGCCGTACTCCTTAGCGTCCAACTGCTCTACGGTTCCCGCAGCGGGTGGGGCGTTTAGTAAAGTGAGCAGCATACGGCGGCCGTCGGCTTCAGCTTCTTCGGAAAACGGATTCTGCGCGGCGATTTCTTCCAGCTCTTGGGCGGTTAAGGCGAGCACCGGCACTTCATACCCAAAATCTTCTTGGATACACTGGGCAATCGCCGTCTCAACTGCCCCTGTGTCTTGTGCTTCTGCGTCAAAAACAATATTGCCGCTTTGGATATACGTTTGCAGGCCTGTATACCCTAATCCGGATAGGGATCGGCGCAAGTCCGCCATCTTGATCTTGTTTTTGCCGCTGACGTTGATGCCACGGAGTAGAGTAATATAGGTGGGCATATTTTTTGCCGGTAAGATACGAAGGCGGGCGCAAACTAGAAAAGCACGGCTGCCTTACAAACGAGACAGCCGTGGTTGGAACGTTACTTACTGTTTACTGCTCAATAATTTCGGTAGGCAAGCCGAGGAACGGCGCTTCGCCATTCGTGATGATCACCTTGGCATTTTCTGAGGATGCCATGCGCAGGAAAGCCTCGATGGCCCGGAAGCGCAGGACTTCTTCCGAGAGGGACGCCTGCAAGCCCGCATTCGCATCGGCCTGCGCTTCCGCCTCCAGGCGCGTCGCTGCGGCCTGGCCGGAGGCTTGAATCTCTAGCCGCTGCCGCTCGGCGTCCGCGGCGATCAGCGCGGCTTCGCGTTCTCCTTTAGACTGTATGATACGGCGTTCGGCTTCTAATTGCTCCTGCTGCTTGACGAACTCCATGCGCTGGGCGTCTTGCTCGGCCTGCAACTTTTGTTCTATGGATTGCGACAGGCCCGATGGCAGCACGATGGTTTTCATCAGTACGTTGTCGACGATGATACCATTGGGCTCCAATATTTCCGCCATGCGCTCGCGGATTTGGTCTTCGATGATCGAACGCTCACCCGAGTGCATGTCTTTGGCCAGAAAACGGGAGCTGACGTCAGCAGCAGCAGAGCGGAACACCGGCAGAATGATTTCCCGCTCGTACGCCCGCCCGATATCACGCAGCAACTGCGGGGCTTTGGACGGCTGAATGCGGTACAGAATAGACATGATGGAAGTAATGGTCAGCCCTTCCTTGGAGGGCAGGTCGCTTTCGATCTCCAAGTTTACAGTGCGGGTTGGGAACGTGATAATGTTGGTCGTGAACGGGTTGTAGCCTTTCGGCCCTTCGCCCAGGGCGACATCGCTGATTTTGCCCAGCCGCTGCTTGACACCGACTTGCCCAGGGCGGATGACAACACAGCTGCTGAACAGGAAAACAAAGGCCAGCAGCGGTATAAAGAGATTCTTTTTCATAGCTTGATATTTTGATAATAATGACCTTGAAAAGCGGGGTTTTGTTCATGGAAAAATACGAGCAAAGCATTTGTTAACGTTTTTTTAATGGGGTGCTTGCTTTTCCCTATCTTCGCCCCCGCGAAAAAAGACCGAAAACATGAGCAAGAGATATCTCGTCACATCCGCCCTGCCCTACGCCAACGGCGCCCTGCACCTCGGCCACCTCGCCGGGGCTTACCTGCCTGCTGACATCTACGTGCGCTATCTGCGCCTGATGGGCAAGGACGTGGTGTGGGTGTGTGGTTCCGACGAGCACGGCGCGGCCATTACCATACGCGCCAAAAAAGAAGGCGTAACCCCGCAAACCATCATCGACAAGTACCACGAGCTGAATAAGCAGACGTTTGAGCAACTCGGCATCTCTTTCGACTACTACCACCGCACTAGCACCGAGCTGCACCACGAAACCGCTCAGGATTTTTTCCTCAAACTGTATGAAAAGGGCGGCGAGTTAGAAGAGCGCGAGCAAGAGCAGTACTACGACCCTGAGTTCGATCAGTTTCTGGCCGACCGCTACATCGTCGGCACTTGCCCCAAATGCGGCTATGAGGAAGCCTTCGGTGATCAGTGCGAGAATTGCGGTTCCGACCTCTCCCCCACCGAGCTCATCAACCCGCGTTCGACCCTCAGCGGCAACTCCCCGGTACTCCGCAAGACCACCCACTGGTACTTCAAGCTCGACCAGCACGAGGAGTGGCTGCGAAAATGGATCAGCGAAGGGGTCGTCGATGGCGAGCAACACCATAATCCGAAAGACTGGAAAAAGCATGTGGTCGGCCAATGCCTGTCATGGCTGGACGGCGGCCTGCAGCCCCGGGCAATTACCCGTGACCTGAGCTGGGGGATCCCCGTACCCCTCGATAAAGCAGCTGGGAAAGTGCTTTATGTGTGGTTCGATGCGCCCATCGGTTACATTTCCTCCACCAAGCAATGGGCCAAAGAAAACGGCAAGGACTGGGAGGCCTACTGGAAAAGTGAAGACAGCCAGCTCATCCACTTCATCGGCAAAGACAATATTGTATTTCACTGCATTGTCTTCCCGGCTATGCTGAAAGCCTACGGCGACTACAACCTGCCCATCAATGTGCCTGCCAATCAATTCCTCAACTTCGAGGGCGAGAAATTCTCCAAATCCCGCGGCTGGGGGCTGGAGCAGCATCAATACTTGGAGGAGTTCAAAGACTTCCCGAACAAGGAGGATGCCCTGCGGTATGCCCTGACCCGCAATATGCCGGAGAACCGGGATGCGGACTTCAAATGGGACGAGTTCATTGATTTTCACGACAAAGAACTGGCAGACAACCTCGGCAACTTGGTCAACCGCGTGATCGTACTGTCTAACAAATACTTTGGCGGGCAAGTACCGGAAGCTCAAGCATCAGAAGTAGCTAAAGCACTGGCCCCGGCCCGAGCAATCACCAGCCGCGTGGTAGCCGATTTGGAAAGCTTCAGTTTCCGCACCGCCGCCAGCACCCTGATGGAACTGTCTGCTTGGGGTAATGCTTACCTGCAGGAGGCTGCACCCTGGGCATTGTACAAGGAAAACCCCGAAGACCCGGA
>JAAAOU010000241.1 GCA_009908745.1 Bacteroidota bacterium | reverse complement strand
CGGCGATTGGCTCTATACTCGTGGCCCCGCGCACCCTGCAGGCCATCGCCCGCGACCAGCTGCTGCCGTCCTCGGCGGTCAACTACTGGCTGTCGCGGGGGCAGGGTAAAAACGACGAGCCTTTCAACGCGACCGTCATCACCGTAGCGGTGGCCTTTCTCTTCATCATGATGGGCGGGCTGGATGCGGTGGCCGAGATCATTTCCATGTTCTTCATGGTGACCTACGGTTCGCTCTGCCTGATTTCTTTCCTGCAGCACTTTGCTGCGGACCCTTCCTACCGGCCCACTTTCCGCTCGCGCTGGTACATTTCGCTTTTCGGGGCGGTGGCTTGCTTCGGGCTGATGTTTTTCATGAACCCTGGCTACGCTTTCTTGGCGCTGCTTTTCATGGTGGGCATTTATGTGCTTGTGAGCCGTTTCAACCCGGAGAAGAAGAACCTGGCGATCATTTTCCAGGGGGTGATCTTCCAAATCAGCCGGCAATTGCAGGTGTTTTTACAAAAGGCGGACAAAGAGCAGACGGGCAGCTGGCGGCCCTCGGTGGTGTGCATTTCGCAGCATTCCTTCGACCGCCTGGCGGCTTTCGATATGCTGCGGTGGCTGTCGCAACGCTACGGTTTCGGCACCTACATCCACAAGATCAACGGCTACCTCTCGCGCAGCACGCATCAGGAGGCCCTGCTGGCTAAGGAACGGCTCATCAAAATGGCGGAAGCGAGCGACAGCAACATCTACATCGATACGCTGATCAGTCCTTCTTACACCTCGGCCGTGGCGCAGGTCATTCAGCTGCCGGGTATTTCGGGTACGGAAAACAACCTCCTGCTCGTGGAATTCAGCAAGCAGCAGCCGGGCAACCTGGCGGATATCGTCGACAACTTCAAGCTGATCAAATCTGTGGAATTCGACCTCGTCATACTGGGCAGCACGGAGCGCGGCTTCGGCCTCAAGCAGAGCATCCACATCTGGATTACCTCCAATGATTACGAAAATGCCAACTTGATGATCTTGCTGGGCTACATCATCTTGGGGCACCGGGAGTGGAACCATGGGCATATCAAGATTTTCGCCATCTACCCGGAAGATACGATCGAGCAGGAACGGGAACGCCTGTTTAGCCTGATCGAAGCGGGGCAGTTGCCTATTTCCCCCAACAACATCGAGCTGATCCCCCGCAAGCCGGACATCAGCCCGGTGGCCATCATCAACGAAAAGTCGCGCGATGCGGACCTGACCATCATCGGTTTCCGCGATGGGCTGGTGAAGCATCAGGGGGTGGAGGTGTTCGAAGGCTATGCGCAGATTGGGAATACGCTGTTTGTGAATGCGGCTTCGCAGATTCGGATTAAGTAGGGGAAAGTTGAAAGGTTGGAAGGTTGGAAAGTTGGCCCTCCTTTGCTGTTGGCTTCGGCGGGCGGAGGAAGGTTGGAAAGTTGAAAGGTTGGGAAGGCTGGGAAGGTTGAAAGGTTGGAAAGTTGCCTTGCAAACCCTCCAACCCTGCAACTTTTCAACCGCAAGCGGACCCGGTTGAAAGGCAACCAAGCCGCTTTCTTAAATCAGTGCCGAAGCGAATCACTTCACCATCACCCGCTCCACAAACACCTGCTCCCCTTGCCGCACTTCTAACAGCAGCATACCACTCGGCAGGCCACTCAGATCCAGCGTTTCCTCAGCTACACCGCCCTGAAACTGCGTAAGCGGCCGGCGCAGCAACTCTTTTCCGTTCAGGTCGAGCACCCGCAGCAGGGTAGGGGCGGCGGCCGCTTCAAAGCGTACCTGCAGCTCCCCATCTGTGGGGTTAGGGGTAGCGCTGAAGTTGGAGAGCTCCAATTTTCGGCTTGGCTCCGTACTCGGCAGTGCTGGGATGTCTAGGCGCGTCCCTGGTTTGGTCTCGATCTCCAACACGCCATTTTGGCCGGCGTCTCCGTATTTTTCCACCGCTTTTTCATCCTTTAGTACGGAGATAGATTCAATATCACTTGGGTCGAGGATGTCATCTAGAGCGGGGAAGTTCGGAAGGCGCTCGCCGTCAATTACGAAAAGCGGCTTCTCTTCGGTGTCAATTTTCAGGCTGTTGGATTCCTCCTGCTCGCCCGCCAGCTTGAACTTGATCGGCAGCACAAATGCCACTTTCACGGGGTTGCCGTCTTCCTTGCCTGGTATCCACTGCACCTCGTCCTGAATCAAACGGGCAATGCGGTCCATCTCGGCGTCCAGGCTGGGGTGTATGGCGCGGACAATCTTATAGCGCTCTACGTGTCCGGCCTTGTCAATGACAAAGCGGACTACGCCAGTACCCTGTACTTTTTCATCGCGCGCATCCTGTGGGTACTTGATATTGCTGTAGACAAATTCTAGCATCTTGCGGTTGGCGCACTGCTGCCGCTCGCGCTTGTCGGTGATGTCTTCGCAGCCCGGGAAGCGCGGCATTTCTTCCACTACGTTGAATACCTTGTCCGAATCAATAAACCCGCTCTCTCCTTCGGCAGGATCTTTTTTTGCCTCGTCGATTTCTGCCGGCAGCTGGAAGCGGATGGGCAGATTGAACTGTACATTCACCAACCGTCCGCGCTGCTTGCCAGGTATCCAATCGGGCATTTGGCGAATGACCTTCAGTACGGCCTCGTCAGTACCTCCGCCGATGGAGCGGACAATTTTGGGGTTTTGAACCTGCCCTTTTTTGTCCACGATAAACTGTACAATTATTGTGCCGCTAATGCCGGCTTGCTTGGCTTCCTCCGGGTACTCGAGCTTGCTATAAACAAACTCCAGCAGCTTTCGCTGCGCGCACTTTTCGCGTGTCTCGGCATCGGTTTCCGCTTCGCAGCCCGGGAAGCGGGGCATTTCTTCTGCAACCTTGAAGATTTCGTCAGCAGTTGCTGTGGCTTGTGACGGCTGCCCTGCATCCCTATCGAGTTCAAACTGGAAAGCGAAGCGTGTTTCAACGATGTCGCCCTGCTTATTCTTGCCGGGCACTAAAGTGGGAAGGGATTGAAGCATTTTTGTCACGGCATCAGCTACCGCCTTATCCCCGCTAGATTCTTGTACTTTAAAGTTTCGGGCGACACCATCTTTTCCAACGGTGAACTCGACTGTACCTTGCCCCTCTGCCGCTTTGGGGTAGTTGAGGTTTTTGGGGACAAAAAGCATGAATTTTTCATTACTGCACTTTTGGCGAAGCTCAGCAGTTGCTTCTGTTTTGCATTCAGCAAAAATGGGAGGAGTGTGCGTTTCGTCATCTAAAACGGTAAGCATTGAAGGGCTTAAAGCCTGGGCTTCCACTGATGCAGAACTAAAAGTAAAAGCCAAAGCCGCAATTAAAGGTAGCGCGAGGGCATACCAAAGGCGTTGCAGTCGGGGTGATCTCTTCTTCGTCATCATAAGAATGCGTTTTTTTAGTTGTGTATGAGAAAAATGGTTGGCCAGGGCTACTGCTTGCCCCGTTTGGGACTGCCGTAGCAGCAGTTGGCCGTAGGGTTTCTTTTTGGCATGGTGGAGCACCGCGGCGTCCGCTAGGTATTCGTGCACGGCGCGCAGGGAGCGGCCGTAGAGGTAGACAAGCGGGTGGAACCATAGCAGTGCGCTTAGTATTTCCAGCAGCAGTACATCGGCAGAGTGCCAGCCTTGCATGTGGGCGCGCTCGTGGCGCAGTATCTTATCGCGGTCTTTGGCCGGGCAGGGCATTACATCGCTCCAAAAGAGCAGGCGGAAAAAAGAAAATGGGGTGTGCATACTAGGGGTGCGGATTAGGGTGTAGCCCTCCCGTTTTTCTTGCTTGCCGGAACAGTACAGTTGCCGCAGTTGCCAGCCTCCATAGAGCAGGCGCGCGGCAGCTAAGGCGGTACCCAGGCCGTATACCAGCCAAGCCAGTTGTGCCCAGGTAAACGGGCTTTCTGCGGTAGCGGGCGGTGTGGCTTGTTCCGTGACCACGATTTCCACCTGTTGTACGCCGATGGTGATGGGCTGTAGGTAATAGCCCGCCTGCTCCAGCGGGGCCACACCCACAAACAGCGCCCCCCAGTCGTACAGGGGCAGTACCAGGCCCAACAGCAGGGTGCCCAGCAGGTACGCCCGGTTATAGCTAAAGAAAGTAGTGCGCCGCAGCAACAGCTGGTACAGCAGGTAGAAGGCGCTCCACGCCAGGGTGAGTTGTAGCAGGTAATTAAGCATAGCTCAGGTATTCTTCATTAGGGCAATAGGGGGTTACTCTTCCTCCAGGTGGTCAACCAGCTCGTTCAGTTCGTTCAGGCTCAGGTCTTCTTCCTTCACCAAGAAGGATACCAGCCGGTTCATGGAGCCGCCGAAGTAATCGCGGACGAGCTTTT
>JAAAOU010000147.1 GCA_009908745.1 Bacteroidota bacterium | reverse complement strand
AGTCGGAAAGTGGAAGGTGGAAGGTGGAAGGCGGAAGGCGGAAGTTGGAAAGCGGAAGTCGGAAGGCGGAAGTTCGATACTACACGTAGCGAATTTGAAGGATGCGGTCATATACTGCCCATTTGAAGGAGTAGTGTGCAAATGAGGTGAAAAGACTTGACAAGTTCCCCAGGCGGGTATACCCAGCCCTTGTCAAGTCTCAAGCTCTCTACTGCCCAAACCGCTGCGGCCCCGCCGGCTTATTATCCACAATCGCCTCAATCTTTTCCATCACATCCGGCGTCAGCTGTTCTACGGCATCCATAGACTTCAGGTTGTCTTCCAGCTGGCTCAGGCGGGAGGCACCGAGGATGACCGTAGACACCCGTGGGTTCTTCAGGCACCAGGCGATGGACAAATGGGGCATGCTGATACCGATTTCTTTTGCTAGGGCGGTGAGTTGGCGGACTTTCTCCAGTTTCTTCTTGCCTTCTTCATTAAACCAAAGGTCCCTTAGCCATTCGTAATCGGGTAGATTCAGGCGGCTGTCTTCGGGTATGCCATCGTTGTACTTTCCGGTGAGTATGCCGCTGGCTAGAGGCGACCAGATAGTAGTACCCAGCCCGAAATTTTCGTAGAGCGGCCGGAACTCGGCTTCTACTTTATCCCGGTGCAGCAGGTTGTACTGCGGCTGTTCCATAATTGGGGGCGTGAGGCCATAGGCGCGCGCTACTGTATGCGCTTCCGTAATCTGCTGAGCCGACCATTCGCTGGTACCCCAATAGATGACTTTGCCTTGTAGAATAAGGTTGTGCATGGCCCGGACCGTTTCTTCAATTGGGGTATCAATATCTGGCCGGTGGCAGAAGTACAGGTCTAGGTAATCGACTTGTAGGCGGGATAGGGCGGCATCACAGGCGTCCCGGACGTGCTTGGCGCTTAGCCCCAGCTGCATTTTGTGCTTGCCGCCCCAGAAGACCTTAGAAGAAACAGCGTAAGTATCGCGAGATAGACCTAGGTCAGCGATCGCTTGGCCCATGATTTCTTCCGACTTTCCCGCTTCGTAGCCTTCGGCATTATCGAAGAAATTGACGCCGGCGTCGTAGGCAGTTTTTAAGAGGGTCTTTGCGCCTTGCCGGTCTACTTGTTTGCCAAAGGTCACCCAAGATCCGAGTGATAGGGCGGAAACTTTTAAGCCGGATTTTCCTAGTTTTCGGTATTTCATGGTAGCTGGTTTTGTTCTCTCTACAAAGGCGGCATGGGTTTAAATGTTGACTTCGAGCAAGAGATATTTACGATGCACTGCTCTTAGTCTTGATTCAGACTAAACCAACGGATATATAGTCCGTACCTAAGCATTATTTCTAGCTCTTGTTACCGACAGTAAACCCCTGACGGGGTAAAGCAAAATATATAATAGTGTATAAGGCAAAATGCTCCGTCCACTTTAGTGCGGTGAAGGCGGGCAAAAGGGGCATACACAGCATATTTCCCTTCGGGAATGCACTCCTAACCCCTAAGGAAGAGGCAGCTTTCTCTGTCTTACCCCTGTTTCCTCTATAACTGTGAAGTGCCCTCTGATCTCCAGTTCTGTCCCTAGTAATTCAGCGAGCATCTTACCAGACTCACTCGGTGATTTTCCTTTAAACCTGAAATAAACTACGGATGGAGGAGCTTCTCTTTGATATTTGAACAAAAGTTCTCCATAATCACTATCAAAGGTCAATATGACTAGGTTTTCCCTTTCTGCTATTGCGATAACTTCTTCATCACTGCTTCCACCAAGTTCCTCCTGTATACTTTTCACATAGTGCCCTTTGCTTTTCAAGTACTCTATACTGGGCCTTGGATAGTTTTCATTGGCTAAGAACCTCATGTTAGATCGCCTGCTTGATGGGGAAAAACAGTTCCTGCCGTATGCAGTCCCTCAGATAAGCAAAAGTTGCGAGTATATCATCTAATTGGAGGGTAGGGTAGCTTTCTAAGATTTGGTCTGTCGTCCAACCACTTGAATACAGCTCAAGGATTAACTCGACAGAGATTCGAGTGCCCTTTATGATGGGCTTCCCTAGTAGAACTTCCGGATTTGAATGGATATGTTGTTTCCAGTCAGCCATATCACCTTGTATTTTTTATTTATCAAATAACAGCCAAAGGCTGAAAATGATTCCTACGTCGTTAAGGTAAGATTACTCCGATGTATTCAGTCTCAGTCTTCAGGCTGGATACAAGTTACTTGCCCATCTGAATGCTGCCGATACCGCAGGTTTATACTTGTAGCATAGATTAAGGAAGGGCGACGTTTTTATCAGCTGATGCGCAAACCGTTGGGTACCTCCTGGTCGGGGCGCAGGAGAATGACACCGCCTTCCTCCTCCACGGCACCGAGCACGAGGCACTCGCTAATCATATTGGCAATTTGCTTGGGCGGGAAGTTGACCACCGCTATGACCTGCCGGCCGACAAGCTCGTCCGCCTGATAATGGTCGGTGATCTGCGCGGAGGTTTTGCGCTCGCCGAGCGGGCCAAAATCGATGTGCATGATGTAAGACGGCTGCCGGGCTTTCTCATTGGGGTATGCCTGGCGCACGGTGCCTACGCGCATTTCTACTTTGGTAAATTCAGCCCACTGTAGCGGGGCTTTGGGTGGAGTCATAATGACTATTTTTTCGCGATGATTAGTCGTATTCCAAACGTACTAGTTTCAGCCGGTTGCGCCGTTCGCTGGGGATGATGACAGTATCGGCATCGATTTGCACGGCATCTCGGAAGCGGAGGCGCAGCCTTAAATTTTCGGTACTCAGCAAGCTTTTGCGTTTGAATTTGCCATTCCCCTTCAGCACATACTCGCTGACGGTGTTTTCGTACTTGATTTCGTCGTTGAACAAGAAGCGCAGGCTGCTGGCCGTACGCAGTAGAAAGAAAGAGGAGTACACGCCATCGTCGTCCTGTGAGTACTGTTTTTTGTGCATTACGGTCGACCAATGCTTCTTCCCGTCCGGATGGATGGAAATTACAAAGATTTCATCGTAGTAAAAATCGACGGCGAAACCGGCAGTCGGGTCATAGAAGCCTTGGTTGGTCGTAGCGGCATTACGCTGGAATAATCGCGTGCGCTCGCCAATGAGCAGAACCCCGCCGTCGAGCCGCAGTACCAAGTTGCGCACTTCTGCCTCCGGTATGCCTTTGGCTTTATCTGCTTCTTTGCCCAGCAAGTTGGCGATAAAGGCATCTTCGAACGGTTGAGCATTGAGCATGAAGCCATCGGAAAGCGTCGGGTCTACTTTCATGTAGAAATAACCATCCGCCCGGCCCAGGTTTTTATCGGAAAAAAGGCCGCAGGCGATGAGGTTGCCGTTGAGGTGGTCATAGGTAAAGCGGGCGTCGAAAGTCAACAGCTCTGGCATGGGCACCACCGTCCTGCGCAAGAGGCTGGTTGCGCCTTCGTAGAACAGCACCTCGAAATGGTGGTCCTCCCGCTTAGAGCGGAAGTTGTTGCGCTCCAGGACCAAGTACATGTTTCCGTCGTTGTTGACGATGGCTTGTTGGAAGTCTTGGAAGAAATTGAAGTCCATAGGTTGAATAGCGGCCTGCCAAAGCATCTCCATACGGTTGTGGTCAAAGCATACCGCCTTGATCAAATCCTGTTTCTCGGTGTAGAAGACGAGCGACTTGCTGCGGTCTTCCGAGCGGACTACCGAAAAATTGGGGGTGTAGAACAAGGTGCCTAGGTTGATAATGTCCGTAGAGTCTTGTAGCTCGGCACCCGGCCCGTACTGATGGGCTTTGAGCATGGTGTTGGAGTTGTCTTTATACTGGTAGATCACCGTAAACTTCTCGTCATCGGGTACCACATCCAGAATGCGCGGCAAGCGGCGGTCCAGCTCGATCTCCCGAGACCAAGCTTCTTTCATATTGCCGTCTAGTGCCTGTATTTCAAATAAAGCGTTGCGGTCGCGGAAGATAAGGGTGTGCCCGCCCATTTCCCCGAGTATGTCAAAAGCCAAGTCGCTGCGCAGGGGGATAGACTCCGAAATGGTGAGTTTCTGGGCGGTCAGGCAGTGGGCAAGGGCGGTCATTATGACCATCAAAAGGATATTACGTTTCATAGCTCATAGTTTTCGGTCGGCACCGGAATAGAAAGATACGGATTTCCAATTACGGTAGGGTATTTTCTATTCATAAAAGCCGTTATTCGTAGCGATGGTTCAAGTGCGGCAAGAAAAGCATGGCAGACAAACCCTATTATGATGTGGAAAATAGGCTTCGGCATTGTGTTGGTCATTGGAGTGCTGTATGCATTACAACTGCTTGCAGTGGTTGTAGGCCAATCGTATTTTATCTTTCAGAAGCGTCAGCTTGCGGCAGACTACGACTTTCATTTCGAGCATCCTTTC
>JAAAOU010000310.1 GCA_009908745.1 Bacteroidota bacterium | reverse complement strand
AAGTCCGCCTCTTGGCTGTTGAAGGCCGTAAAGCCAAGGTTGGTCACCGTGGCTGCCCCTACACCGCCGCTGATGTCGATGATGCTGATAGAGCCTTCCGGGTCTACGGTATAATCGTCGTCCGGCTCGCCTTCGTTAGCCACCAGCAGTTTGTTGCCGTCCGGCGTGAAGGTCACCATGTCCGGCAGTATGCCTACTGTTACGGCGTTGAGGAAGTTGCCGTCTGTGTCGAAGAAGGCCACCATGCCGTTTTCGTCTATGCCGGCCGCTTCGATCGCCGCTGCTACCGTGCCGCCCTGTACCGCCACGGAGTTGATACCGTCGCCGTAGGCAGAGATGTCGATGCTGGAGACCAAGCTGATATTCGCCGGGTCGCTGTAGTCCAAAATGTCCACCGTATTATCCTCGCCGTTGGTCAGGAAAAGCTGCTGGCTCGCGCCGTCAAAGGCTACGATTTCCGCCGTGCCGTCGCCGCCGCCGGTGAAGTAGCTGCCCAGGTGGTTCAGCTGCAAGCTCGGGTCCGCGGCTGCCACGGGCGCAGTATCGTCGTTGTCGCTGATAAGGACGATGTGGCGGCTGTTTTCGCCTATACGTACGGAGCTGCTGGGGGCAATGTCCAGCACCAAATACTTGCCGCTCAGGTCCATATTGTCGAGGATGTCTAGCTCCACAATCTGGGAAGCCGTATCCCCGGCTACAAATTCAAATTCGGTGATGCCGATGGTATAATCGGTGCCTCCTACCGCAGTTGAGGCTGCATTTGCAGTCACAACGGCACGGCCGCCAAGGCTAGCGGTTTCCACCTGCAATTCGACCTGCAAGCTGCCACTGCCTTCTTCTACTTCCGTTCTAGCCTCGGCAAAGCTTACTGTAGTGGGGCCTCCCAATTCAAATACGCCTACAGTGCCACTTACTTCGTAGGAAGCCAAGAGGTAGGCTTTGCCATCCGCACTCTGCTCCGGGCTGATGAAGACCAAGTCTTCTGGTGCCAAATCACCACCCACTTCGTTTACAGTCCGGGTGTTGATGTACTGCACAAACTCGGGAGCAGTAGGATCATCCAAATCGTACATCATAATGCCGCCGATACGCTCCAATGCGATGAAGCCGTAAGTGGTACCGTTGAATTCAGCAACCGCTACTGCCTCGGGCTCTGGGCCTTTGTCGTCCGAACGGTTTTTGAACTCGTTTTCATCGTCTGTAGCGTTGAAGATGGCACCGTATAAGGGGTCTGCAGCTGTAATCTGCTCCAAGTCGTTACCAGAATCATAGATCAAAGCGCCGGAGGTGGCGTCCCAGATGGAAAAGGAACGGCCACCGTAAGCGTACAACTCGTCGTAGTCGCCGTCGCCGTCCGTATCGCCGTTGGCGGAGGTAATCCGCAGGCGGCCGAGCAAGGCGTTGTTCTTCAAGTGCTCGGCATCCGGGAAGGCTGTCGGGTCAAGTACAATCTCTTCATCCCCCACGCGGAACTCTTCGCTGAAGCCGTCGTAGTCACGGGCGTCCCCTTCGTTGGCGGCAATCAGATAGCCCTGACCGCCCACGCTGAAGTAATCGAAACCATCGGGCTGATACATGCCTCTGATCGGCCAGTTGGCGAAGAAGATATCGTCAATACGGTTAGAAGCATCGAGTGTGACGCCCTCTTGCGTCCAGTCCTTAAAGCCTAGTGGGAAAATACCGGATACTAATTCCGCGGCCAGGTCTACCGTGATCAACGCGTTATTTTCCTGGCACATCACGTAAGCCGTGCTGCCGTCATCCGTCACCGTAATAAATTCCGGCTCCAAGTCCTGAGCGACGCTAGCGCCCGGGCCGAAGATGCGTACGCCCT
This sequence comes from Bacteroidota bacterium, assembly GCA_009908745.1. GTDB lineage: Bacteria > Bacteroidota > Bacteroidia > Chitinophagales > Saprospiraceae > Phaeodactylibacter. Next base: position 19,820 of record JAAAOU010000310.1, on the reverse strand, counting down.
GCATCGTCAGCAGGGAGGAATCAGCGTTGAATTGCTCAAAGCCTAGCGTGGTAACAGTGGCCATCATCGCCCCATTACTGACGTCTACGATACTAACCGAGCCTTCCGGGTCCACGGTGTAGTCATCGTCCGGTTCCCCTTCGTTGGCAGTCAGGATGCGGTTGCCATCCGGCGTGAAGGTCAGCATGTCGGGCAAGGGGCCAACTTCTACGGAATTGATAAAAGCCCCGTCCGTATCAAAAAACACGACGGTGCCATTATCCGTCACCGTTTCCGCTTCCATGGCTACCGCTACCAAGCCGTCGAATGTAGCTACGGAATTGATCCCGCCGCCGTAAGGGGACAGGTCAATGGCGTCTACTTCGCTCAAGCCGTTCGGCATGCTGAAATCGAGGATTTGCAGCTCATTGAATTCGGAGTTAGAGGCAAATACGCGCTGCGTGCCGGCGTCGTAAGCGATAATCTCGGCGGCTGCGCCATCCGGCAGGGCAAAGCTGGCCCGGCGGATCAACTGCGCCCCGGGGTTGGTCTGGGCGACCGGAGCTGCATCGTCGTTATCGGCAATCAGTACGTAAGCCGTATGCTCTTCCCCTATACCCGTTGTGCTGGCTTCGTCAAATTCTAAAACTAAGTACTTGCCGCTCAGGCTGCTGTTGTCCAATATATCAAGGTTCAAGCTTACCGTATCAGTAGCCCCTGCGGGAATATCGATGGTAGCTGTACCCAAGTTGTAGTCCTCGCCAGCTACCGCCGTAGAAGCTGCTGCTACGCTAACGGTGAAGCTGCCGGCCAGACTGCCAGCTTGCTCAATGGTGATGGGCACTTCAATATTGCCAGCGCCTTCTTCCACCTCGATGACGTCCGAAGCAAAAGCGACAGTGGCAGGTGTAGCAATTTCGAACACGCCAACCGTGCCGCTTACTTCGTAGGATACTACGGCGTAGTAGTTTCCGTCCGGGCTATCAGCAGGCTGGATGATTTTTACATCTTCCGGTGCCAAATCGCCGCCTAGCTGATCTACCGTGCGGGTGTTGATGTACTGTAAGAATACCGGGGCTTGGGGATCAGAAATATCGTAGACCATCAGGCCGCCGATGCGCTCCAAAGCGATGAATGCATAGGGTACGCCTTGTATTTCCGCTACGGTAACCGCTTCTGGCTCGGGCCCTTTGTCGTCAGAGCGGTTTTTGAAGTTGTTTTCGTCGTCGGTGGTGTTAAAGATAGCGCTGAACACTGGGTCAGCGGCAGTAATCAATTCCAACTCCGAGCCGCTGTCGTAGACTAATGCCCCAGTGCTTGCATTCCAGATAGAGAACGATCGGGCACCGTAGGCGAAGAGTTCGTCGTAGTCGCCGTCACCGTCGGTATCCCCATTTTCGGAAGTGATCCGCAGCCGGCCGAGCAAGGCTTCGTTTTCCAAATACTGGGCATCCGGGAAAGCCGTGGGGTCAAGTGCGATCTCCTCATCGCCCACGCGGAATTCTTCGGTAAAACCGTCGTAATCGCGGGCGTCGCCTTCGTTGGCGGATATCAGGTAGCTTTGACCGCCGACGGTGAAATAATCCAAGGCATCCGGCTGGTACATGCCGTTCACCGGCCAGTTGGCGAAGAAGATGTCATCGGTGCGGTTGGAAGCATCAAACACCACGCCTTCTTGTGTCCAGTCTTTGTATCCAAGGGGCAAAACATCCGTGGCCGTTGCGCTTTCGATATCGATAAGCACCAAGGCGTTGTTCTCTTGGCAATTGGCATAAGCCAAACTTCCATCTTCTGAGATGACGATGAATTCAGGCTCTAGGTCCTGTGCCACCGTAGCTCCGGGGCCAAAGATACGGACACCGCTAGCTTTCAAACTCGCTTCATCAGCATTGAACCCAGCGAAGCTCACCGTAGTCACATCGGCATTGGTGAGGCCCGATGCCCCATTACTGAGGTCGATGATACTGACCGAACCTTCCGGGTCTACCGTGTAGTCGTCATCCGGCTCGCCTTCGTTAGCGGTAAGCAATTTGCTGCCGTCGGGCGTAAACACCAGCATATCGGGCAATGGGCCGACTTCCAACTGGCTGAGCAGGTTGCCGTCCGTGTCTAGCAGTACCACCGTACCATTATCGGTGACGGTAGGTGCTTCCAGGGCTACTGCTACTATGCCGTTAGAGACCGCTACCGAGTTAATGTCACCGCCGTAAACGGACATGTCCAAGGAGTTGACCGGTGCCAAGGCCGCTGGATCGGCAAAATCGACAATATCTAGGCGGTTTTCTTCCGAGTTGGTAACGAACAGACGCTGAGCAGCCGGGTCGTGCGCCACGATTTCCGCTACTAGACCAGATTGAAAGCTCCCGACGTGGCTAAGGCTTATGGCCGGGTCGGCGGGTGCCACTGGCGCGGACAGGTCATTGTCCTGAATCAATACAATAAGCTCCGTATTGCTGCCCGCTGCGGCGTTGACCAGCGATGCAATCTCTAGGATCAGATACCGGCCGCCGGCCGTGCTGTTGTCCAGCAGCTCTACTTCAACGGCCTGCGGGTCCGTGCTGCCCGCGGGGAAGTCTACGGTGGAAGTCAGCAGGTTAAAATCTTCGCCCGCCACAGCAGTAGAGGCGTCAACCACGCTTATGCTGGCCTGTGCCGGCAGGGTATTCGCGTTGGTAATCGATAAGTTGAAGCTCACCGTGCCATCCGCTTCGCTGACGATGACATCGGAGGTTTCAAAAGAAACGGAAGGCTGCAGGGAAGGCTGGTATACACCTGGCGTTGCCAAGATGTCGGTGCCATTGAAAGGAGTGGTATTGGCAAACCAGTTGGCCCCGTCGTTATTGTCCAAGGAAGGGTCGAGCAGCTCGATGGAGGGGCCGTCGCCGTCCGCTTCTGCGGGCCAAGGCGCTTCATCCAGGTAGTTGACGGAATCAATGAGCGCGCCGTCGAAGTTGGTAATGACGATCACCTCGTCCCCATTAGTGAGGTCCTGAAACCCCCAATCGTAGAAGTCCTGGCCGAAGAATGCTTCTGCTTCCACTTCGTCCAGGGCAATTAGTGCAATTTCGCCCGGTGCTAAGGTTAATTCCGGGAAAGTAAAGCTGAACTCGGAGCTGACCGTCAGCCCGCCCGCTGACGCATCTTCGGTACCAGCGTTGTAGATTTCGATGAACTCGAGAATATCTTGGCCTGGCGTGTTGTAAAGAATTTCGGTGATGACCAGATTGGGTACGGAGTTATTGTAAATCCAGTCGAAGGTAAACAGCTCGATCAACGGATTTCCAGCTAGGTCGGTGACGAAGCCCGGTGTGATATCGTTGGCTTGCCCCACTACGAAATCCGAAGCGAAAACGATGTCCACATAGGGAAAATCGCTGCCACCAGGTTCTGTGTAATTGATCTCAGCAATGGCTAGGTCCGTGGTGTAGTTCATAGGGTCCTCCACGCTCGCTACCTCCATAGGCTCGCTGTAGGTAATGCGCACGGTATTGGCGCTGCGGAGTTCGGCATCTACGATTACCGGCGGCAATACGTCGTCTACGCTGCTAAACAGGGTGACATCGTCGAAGCCTGCCCAGTCGGGGTTGCCATTCTGCTTAGCCATGAGGCGCAGGCGAACCGTAGAGCTGCCGGCAGGGAGGTTGACAAATTCGGTCACCCAGCCGCCTTCGGTGTTCCGGGAGAGGTCTACATAATTGGCCATATCGAATTCGGTTCCCGGTGTCGTTTCGATGATATAGCCAATGGAGTCGGTGGTCTCGTAAGCTTCCACGTTGTACTTAAAAGACACGGCGTTGACGTTGAAGGTATCGACGTCTATAGCCTCAAAATCCATGGTGTGGAAGTCGCTGCTGCCGCCATTGTCGTTGTCTAGGTCACGCATGAACCAAAACTGCTGCCCACTAGCTGGGAGGAGCTGTGCATTGGCGCCGCTGACGGCCCAAATATCATCCCCTACCTGGTAAGTCGGTGGGTTTACGGTGTAGTTCCAAGTGTCGTTAGCGTTTTGCTCAAAGCCTTGGAAGAGCTCTTGTACTTGAGCGGATAGGCTTGGAAGGCCTAATAGGAGGCTGAGCATGGTGCTCAACATCCACTTACTGAGGTCAATGTTCTGCATGAATTGAAGTTTTGGGTGTAAGAGCATATTGGAACTTTAGTAATCGGTCTACAAACTACACTTTTTCGCTTATACTTCGTCCCGAAAATCCTCATTTAGCTTAGGCTAAACTCCGGTTTTCGAGTCTCGTCTAACCAAAAAATTGCTAGTTTTCGACTAGATGACCAAAATCCCAACATGCTCTGTAATTTTTGTTTACACCGTAAAACTAAGAAGCCTATTTAGCAGAACGCAGAAAGGGTAGATTAAAGGTAGGTTAATTATAGGTAAAAGAAATGTAAAGGGAAATCGGAATTGGGAAATGGGAAATGGGAAGTAGGAATTGGGAAATGGGAAGTAGGAATTGGGAAGTGGGAATTGGGAAATACTTCCGACCTCCGACTTCCAACCTCCGACTTCCGCCTTCCAACTTCCGACCTCCGACTTCCAACCTCCGACTTCCGCCTTCCAACTTCCGACCTCCGACTTCCGCCTTCCAACTTCCGCCTTCCAACTTCCGACCTCCCACCTCCGACTTCCAACTTCCGACTTTCGACCTCCAACTTCGCCTAAAGATTCATCAACATACTCACCGGATCTTCAAGATACTCCTTGACTTTCACGAGGAAGGTCACGGAAGTACTACCGTCGATCACACGGTGGTCGTAGGACAAGGCCAGGTACATCATAGGGCGGATTTGCACCTCGCCATCAATAGCCATGGGCCGGTTTTTAATGCCGTGCATGCCGAGTATAGCCGATTGTGGCTCGTTAAGGATGGGCGTGCTGATGAGCGAACCGAAGATACCGCCGTTGGTAATCGTGAAGGTACCGCCTTGCATTTCTTCCAAGCTCAGCTTGCCGTCGCGGGCCTTTTCCGCCAGTTCCTTGATCTTGTATTCGACCTCGGCGAAACTCAGCGACTCTACGTTGTGGACCGGCGGGACAACCAAGCCGTTGGGGGTGGAAATGGCGATAGAGATATCAGCGTATTTGTGATAAACCAAGTGGTCGCCGTCGATAGAGGCGTTGACATCGGGCATCTCTACGAGCGCTTTGGCGCAAGCTTTGGCGAAGAGGGACATGAAGCCCAGCTTAATGCCGTACTTCTCCACAAATCGCTCTTGGTACTTTTTGCGCAGCTTCATCACTTCGGTCAGGTCTACCTCGTTGAAGGTTGTGAGCATGGCCGTTTCGTTCTTGGCGCTCACTAGGCGCTTGGCGATGGTGCGGCGCATGCGGCTCATCTTCTTGCGTTCCGTCTCCCGGCTAAAGTCTTCGCCCGAAGAGAAAACCACCTGTTTGGGCTGCTCCTGCTTGCCTTTGTCGTCCTTCGGCGCCGGTGCTTCCTTGCGCTCGCCGTAGCCACCGCTGCCAGGCTGGCCGCTGGTTTGGGCTTCGGGCTGCGGGTGGGCATCTCGTTGCTTTTTGGACTCCACCGCTTTTTGGGCGTCTTCTTTGGTGATACGCCCGTCGCGGCCGGTACCCTTCACACTTTCGGGGTCAATATTGTTTTCCTTCAAAACTTTAGCAGCTGCCGGAGAAGGGTGCCCCGCCGCGTAGCTGTCTTCTTTTTCTTCCGCTGGGGTAGGTGCTTCTTCTTTTTTGCCGGCTTGTTCTTCCGCGGCTGGCTGCTCGCCACCGCCGTCGTCTTTTTCCCCTCCTGCATCGCCTTTGGAAACGCTGGTGTCTATTTTTGCGACAAGCGCCCCGATCTCCAAGTCATCCTCTTCGGCAGCTACGTGCATCAATTTGCCGCTGGCTTCCGCCGGGAACTCCAGTGTAGCTTTGTCAGATTCAAATTCACAAATAGGCTGGTCGAGCTCGACATAACCGCCGTCTTCTACAAGCCATTGGGCAAGGGTCACTTCCGTGATGGACTCGCCTATCGTCGGGACTTTCATTTCTACTACGCTCATACGATGCTTTGGGTGTGTATTGTACTTGTTGAGTAATGTGGTGCAATAATCCGGGTATTACGCTAATTAAGCAAGAATAACAGGACTTTTATAGTATTGATTTATATAAATTTGTCAATGTGTGTGCTCAATGCCGCGGCTTGTAATTAAACCGATAAATGACGGGGTCTGTTCCCTTGCCTTCGTTAGAGAGGAAAAGGTTGCCTTTTTGGTCAAAGCACAAACCCTCTGGCTGCACGTGCACGCGCTTGTTGAGTTTTTCGATATGCACGATCTGCCCGTCGGGCTGCATGACCAGCAACATCTTGCCGACCGAAGAGGTCATGTATAAGTAGCCGGATAAGGGATGAATGCTGATCGCGGAGGGGCTGAAGCCAAATTCTTCGTCCGGATTGAAGAACTCCATCAGTTTTTCGAGCTTCCAAATAGCTGGCGATTGCCCAAGGTAATGGCGCACGGAGTCCAAGGCGACAAAGTAAACGGGTTCTTCTTGCAGCATTTTCTCTTCTAAGTCGAAGGCGTAAACCCCCTTTCGGCCGGGGTAGGCTTTGTCGTGGGCGGGACTGCCTTTGCAGGCAAGCAGGAGCCGATGGTGCGCTGCATCGTAGGCCAGCCCCTCGACATCGTTGTCGCCATCTAGAAAATAATTGTACTTGTTGGTCACCTGTTGCTCGCCGCCCGGCCGCAGCACTTCGTAAATGGTACCCGAGCTTTTGACCACATAGATATTATCCCCCACGAACTCAATCCCCTCGTAGTCGCCATCTTTCCAAAAGTCGATCTCGGCCTGCACCTCACCGGTATAGCGGTTGACCAAGAATATCTCGCCGTCCTCGTCCTGCACGGCTGCCAAGGTATTGCCATCATCCGATAAGCCAAGCCCCGAGATTTCGTCGAGCTCATCGGGCATTTCAAAAGTCTGGTCCGGTTTACCCAATTTGTAAGGAAAGGAGTATCCTTCTAAGACGGTGATGCCTGTAGGCTCTGCATCCGGGGCAGGGTCATTGCAGCTAAACAAAGACAGAAAAAGTAGCCAGATCATGTATTGTGATTTTGTGGTCATACCCTATAACAAGGTATGAATGGGGGAATTGGTTTGATCCGTGCGGAACAGCGTACGTTTTGCTCCTTTAATGCAGCCGTATATGCCGGGCTTCAAAAGCAAAAACATAATGGTTAATCAGCCAACCAAACTCCAATACTCCCCCCGGCGACACCCTAATAGCCCGCATTTAAGGAAAACGGTACACCTTAGTATGCCTGTAATACGCAGACGTTGCTTACGTAGAATAGCACCGCAATTCTCCATATAATTTACTACATTAGAGCGACGTTAAATAGCCGGGTTTCCCAAGTAAGAAAGCAAATATCCATGAAACAATATCTCATCGTAGGCTTAAGCTCCCTGCTCAGCGCATTGATCGCTGTGGCCGCCTACCGCTACTTCGAGCCGCAGAAGGAGGTCGTCATCCGCGAGACCGTTTCGGCCCGGTACACCAATTTCGACCAGATGGACGTCAGCAAGCAGCGGCAATTCCTCTCCTCTGCCCCTACCAATTTCACTGCGGCAGCCGACCATGTCATCCCGGCCGTTGTGAATATCAAAACCACACAGGGTGGCGGCTTCGAGCTTTGGGGAGGTTCTGGTGTCGGTTCGGCTTCGGGCTCGGGCGTACTGATTTCGGATGAAGGCTATATCGTAACGAACAACCACGTGATCGAAGACAGCGACGAGATTGAGGTTACCCTGAACGACAAGCGCGAATTCAAGGCCGAGCTGATTGGCACAGACCCTTCTACCGACCTGGCACTGGTCAAAATCCAAGGGGAAAGGCTGCCCGCCATAGAGTTTGGCAACTCTGACTCCTTGCGCGTAGGCGAATGGGTGCTGGCCATCGGCAATCCTTTTAACTTGGAATCCACCGTCACCACCGGCATCGTCAGTGCCAAGGGCCGTAGCATAGATATACTGGAAGGACAAGACCGCATCGAGTCCTTCATCCAAACCGACGCGGCCGTCAACCCCGGCAATAGCGGCGGCGCCCTCGTCAACACCAACGGTGAGCTCGTGGGGATCAACACCGCCATTATCACCCGCTCGGGCCGGTACGAAGGCTACTCTTTTGCGGTCCCGATCAATTTAGTCCGCAAGGTGATCCGCGACCTGCGCGAGTACGGCGTGGTACAGCGGGGCATACTCGGCGTTTTTATCGATGAGATGACCAACGAACGGGCGGACGAACTCGGCCTGAATGCCGTAGAAGGCGTGTACATCAACCGCGTCACCCCCGGCAGCGGCGCTGACGATGCGGGCTTGCAAAAAGGGGACGTGATCATGGGTATCAACGGCATCAAGACGAAAACCTTGCCGGAAATGCAGGAGCAACTCGGGCGTTACCGGCCTGGCAATGCCGTTCGCGTGGATATTTTCCGGCAAGGCCAACGCCAAGAAGTGGAAGTGATTCTGAAAAACAAAAGCAACAGCACAGCACTGGTCAGCGGCAAGAACGAAGACATTTTGCTGGATGTAGGCTTCGAATTGCGTGAACTGACCCGGCTGGAAAAGCGTCGATTACAAGTAGAAGGCGTGAAAGTGATCAGCATCTACCGAGGCAGCCGCATCGAGCGTACCAATATGGACCCGGAGTTCATCATCACGAAAATCGACAACAAGCCGGTGCGGGGAGTTTCCGATGCTATCCGATATCTAGAAGCTTCCACCGGCAAAGTCATGCTGGAAGGCGTGTATGAGCACTACCCGGGCGAATACTACTACGCCTTCGCGATGGATTGATTTTATCAAGAACAACCCGGGAACGCCCGGGGACAACAACCAAATATGGCCAAAATTGACATTGAGAAAAGCAAGAACGAAGACGCAATGAAACTGCTGCTCTCCCGCATGCAGCACCGGCTCGACAAAATCGTGCTGGGCGGAGGGGAGCGCAAGATCGAAAAGCTGCACAAAAAGGGCAAAATGACAGCCCGCGAACGTATCGATTACCTCATCGACGACAAGAGCGAGTTTCTAGAACTGGGCGCATTCGCCGGTTACGAAATGTACGAAGAGCACGGGGGTTGCCCCGCCGGCGGTGTTGTCATGGGCATCGGTTATGTCAGCGGGCGGCAGTGCATGATCGTAGCGAATGATGCTACGGTAAAAGCCGGGGCCTGGTTTCCTATCACTGGCAAGAAGAACCTGCGGGCGCAGGAAATTGCTATGGAAAACCGGTTGCCCATCATCTACCTCGTGGACAGCGCGGGCGTTTACCTGCCCATGCAAGATGAGATTTTCCCGGATAAAGAGCACTTCGGCCGCATGTTCCGCAACAACGCGCGGATGTCGAGCATGGGGATTCCACAGATTGCGGCTATCATGGGCAGCTGCGTAGCGGGCGGGGCTTACCTGCCAATTATGTCGGACGAAGCGTTGATCGTAGAAGGTACCGGCTCCATCTTCTTGGCGGGCCCTTACCTGGTCAAAGCAGCTATCGGCGAAGAAGTGGATAAGGAAACCTTGGGTGGTGCGACCACGCAGTCCGATATTTCTGGCGTGACGGACTACAAAATGCCTGACGACCCCACCTGCCTCGATACCATCCGCGACTTGGTGGATAAGATTGGGCACTTCCCCAAAGCTGGCTTCGACCGCGTGGAACCTAAGCCGCCGAAAGAGGACCCGGATGAAATCTACAGCCTCTTTCCCGAGGGCGGCGCCAAGCCTTACAAAACCGCCGATATCCTCAAGCGGCTGGTGGATGACTCCAAACTGACTTACTACAAGAATGGTTACGGAAAAACCATCCTCTGTGCCTACGCCCGCATCGACGGCTGGTCCGTTGGCATCGTAGCGAACAACCGGGAGGTGGTCAAGAACAAGAAAGGCGAGATGCAGTTCGGTGGGGTGATTTACTCGGACTCTGCCGATAAAGCTGCCCGCTTTATCATGAATTGCAATCAGAAGAAAATTCCGTTGGTTTTCCTGCATGACGTGACCGGCTTCATGGTGGGCACCCGCTCCGAGCACGGCGGCATCATCAAGGACGGGGCGAAGATGGTTAACGCGGTGTCCAACTCCACCGTGCCCAAATTCAGCATCGTGATGGGCAATTCCTACGGGGCCGGCAACTACGCCATGTGCGGCAAAGCTTACGACCCGCGCCTGATCGTGGCCTGGCCGACAGCAAAAATTGCCGTCATGGGTGGCTCACAAGCCGCGAAAGTGCTGATGCAAATTCGAGTCGCTTCTATGAAAGCCAAGGGGGAAGCCCCCAGTAGCCAAGAGCAGGAGGAATTGCTGGAAAAGATCAAAGCAAGCTACGACGAGCAAACCACACCCTATTACGCTGCCGCCCGCCTCTGGGTGGACGCGATCATCGACCCGCTTGATACCCGCCACGTCATCTCCATGGGTATAGAAGCCGCTAATAATGCAGAGGTGGAGCGATTTAACCCGGGGGTGCTGCAGACGTGAAGGGTTGGGAAGGTTGGGAGAGTTGAAAGGTTGAAAGGTTGGGAGAGTTGAAAGGTTTACCCTGAAGGCGGAACGACCGCAGGGAGTGGAGTCCTTCAGGGTTGGCTGGCCGGAGCGCTAACTTTTCAACCTTAGAACCTTTCAACCCTATAACCTTTCAACTTTATAACCTTTTAATTACTCCTTCACCACCTTCAGCAAGCGATTGATTTTTTCTGACTTGAAACGCACATAGTACGTACCCGCCGGATAAGCAAACAGTGACAACATGCCGGTGTAACGGTCGTTATACCGCGTCAGGTTGCTCTCCTGAATCATCCGGCCGGCAGCATCATAGAGGTGCAGGTACAAAAACGGGCTGGACTGCCCCAAACCATGCACATTGATGCGGAATAGACCGGCCGTCGGATTGGGGAAAACCTCGATGCGTTGATCCCCCGATACAGCTTCCCATACATCCGTCAGCAGGGTGCTCGTACTGTCCACACACCCCAGATCGTCCTGTACGACGATATCGTAAAAGCTGCTATCCAACCCCATGAACACACTGTCAGCCTGAAACGTAGCCCCACCATCGATGCTGTAATTTACCGGCGGGTTGGCATTGGCTACAGAGATCACGAGATTGCCATCGCCTGCGCCAGTGGCAGATTCATCGGTGACGTCTACGCTGACCTGCAAATCGCAAGCCACTACCGTTACCGTCGCTTCAAAGCGGCAATTGAACTGCCCCCGTACGATGACCGTGTACGTACCCGCCTCAAGCCCTGTGAAGATATTGCTGTCTTGGAAAGTAGCCCCACCATCAATACTATACTGATACGGCCCTACACCGTTTAGCGGCTCTACGAAAACGGCGCCATCCGCTGCGCCCGGCCTGCTTGTGGGCGAGCTATCGATATTGGCACTCATCATGCAGTCAAAGCGGGCACAGAAGTCATTCGACTCTGCACTGCCAAACTCGCCGGTACTGCTCAGTAGCACATTGCCGAAAGCATCTACAATCTGATAGTTACCCTCGCCAAAGCCACAGCAAATGCCATCGCCAATAGCGTCAAACATTGTAAAGGTGTAGCACTGCGTGGAATCTAGGCAGAACTCCTCTATGTATAAGGTAGCATCTTCATCGTAAGGGCCGCCTGCGTAAAGGATATCGCCGGCTTCATTGGTGACCTCCCAAGTGGTTTCTTGGGGATAATTGTCGGTGAGCAGCTCCAGAAAAATCGACACGCCCCCCACAATAGCATCAAAGTCCCGGCCAAAGGCATCGTTGGCGGGGATTTCGTCCGCCAGCCCGTTAGGGTTGAGGGTATAGGCTTGTATCTCGTTGCCGCCATTGGCGTAGCCGGTAAGCGTATAGTCGATGATGTCGGAAGCACCCGGTGCCAAGGTACCTGTGTAGGCAAAAGTCGCCACGACCAATCCGTTGAGCGCCACTTCTACCGTCACGCTGTCAAGCGGTTCGGTGCCGAAATTGGTCAGCTCCAAACCGATCTTCACCGAATCCCGGCAGTCTGCTTCATCCAAGCCTTCGATGCCGGAGATACCAACGTCGTAACGCGGCAACTTTGTCACTACGGTACGCAGCGTATCGTTAAACACCGCGCTGTCGCCTACGGTGTTGGTAAATACCTTAAAGGCATAGTTGCCAACTTCGGACATATCGACGGTAGCGTCGAAATTGTGTTGGTAAACGCTATCCGGCGGCAGCACCACCGCTACGGTATCCGTTTCGACCAGCGTATCCTCAAAGCGGAAGCCCAACTCGAAACCATTCACGGTATCCAAGCCCACGTTCAACACCTCCACCGATACACTTTCCGCTGTGCCAAGGCCAGGGGCATTGACCGGTGCCAACAGGGCACTTGCAGCTAGGTCTATACTATCACGGCGGATTTCAAAAGCTGCGATACGCGAAGCCGACAAGCCGCCGCCGCCACCGCCGTACTCGCCGGTGAACCAGAACGTACGCTCATTGACAGGGTCTATAGACATGTGGAAATAATCGCCAAAGCGGGCACCGGACTGTATGGTGTTGGTACCTTCCACCAATTCGTATTCTTTCACCGTCATCACGCCTAGAGGGTCCGAAGCCCGGCGCCCCGTAAAACGGATACCGACGAACTCCTCCTCGCTTGAGACCGCGTAGGCTAAAGCGATATTACCAGAGCCATCCATAGCGATAGTGCCCGCATAGCGGTCTAGGCCATCGTCCGGCGCGTAGGTACCTTCTTGGTATACCTCCCATTCCCCGCCGGGCAGTCGGCGCATTTCCACCCAGCGCATAGCACTGAGGTTTTCGCCCGCCGTGGCGTCCACCAAAAAAGTCATTGCCATAGACTCATACGCCCCAAAGTTGCGGTAATGCGGTTGGTTCAGAATGATTTCGGGCAAGCCGTCCAGGCCACCGCCGTTGCCCCCCTGTGGCACACAGCTGAACCCGAAGCCATCCACAGAGCAAGGGTTGGAGTCGTAGGGGGCAGTGGGTACGCTTGTCTGCTCCACCACCGTGCTGCTCGGGTCGTTCCAGTCCAGGTCTACCGTGAACACTTCCACGCGGTCTTCCGGGCTTCCCCAGGCGTCGTCGTTGAGGCTGAGGATGATAGGCCCATCGGTCGGTGGTGTCAAGCCAGACCAATCTACGGGCGTACCAACGAAAAAGCCGGGGCCGCCGGTGGTGCCGGGCAGTTGCAACCGCTGAATCATCACCTGCTCATCGCCTGCCAACAGGGCCGCCCGGTCAATAAAATAGCTGGGCAGTATCCCCGGGCCCTGCTCATTGGTGGTTACGGAATAGGCATTGCTCCAGATGCCGTACTTCGGGTAATCGGGAAAGTTCGGGGTGCCGAAGTTGTACGCATTCCAACTGCCGAGCGGGTCGCTGGTCTCGGATACGGCGACCAACAGCTGGTTGCCTAGGGGGAACTCGGTGATGAGCCAGCGGCCGGCTTCCTGATCGTACAACACGATGGGGTCACCTGCCGAAGAAAAGCCGATGCTGCTCCAGATGGTATTAGCAGCGAATTCCGGGGCGACGAGGTTGCCTTGTTTGTCAAAAACCGCCAGTCTAGTCGAGTTGACGGCCTGCAGGTAATAATCCCTGCCGATGTCGCCGCTGGGGTCATGCGGGGAGCCCCCGGGCCGGTTGATCCCGCCAATATTGACCAAGGGCTCGATTTCCAATTCCATATTGCTGCGGGTAGTTAGCTGGCGTACGGGGTCGCTGCCCTGCGGAAGCGCGTTGGGTTTCGGTTTAGCCCGCTTGCCGCGGCCGATGAAGTTTTCGGGGACCGCGCGGTCCTGCTTCCGTTTTTTGCGCTTGGCCTCGCTGGTTGGGGCCATGGGTATCAATTGGCGGATCGGCGGTGTTTTACCTAAGTAATTGGCGTAAGTCACCTCCACTTGTACGTCGATTCGCTTTTGCTTGCTGCCGTTTGTTTGTGCACTTAGGATGCTCACGCAGAATGCGCCGAGCAGGAGAAGGACAAACCGTGCATTATTAGTCATTACCTTATATTTTATTGGAGTACAAAGATAAAAGACTGTTGGGAGCCAGCCGACTTTCGCTCACAATTCGTAGGCCAGTAGGCAGGTCACTTGCCTTTCCCTTGCAGCAAGACCAGTACCGTATAGAACATGATCTTAAAGTCTAGGGCCAGAGACATGTTCTCGATGTACAGAATATCAAAGCGCAGGCGCTGCAGCATTTGGTCAATATTAGAAGCATAGCCGTACTTCACTTGGCCCCAGGAGGTGATGCCTGGCCGCACTTTCAGCAGGTGTTTGTAGTGCGGAGCGTGTTGCATGATCTGATCGATGAAATACTGCCGTTCCGGACGGGGCCCGACTAGGGACATATCGCCCTTTAGCACGTTCCAAAACTGCGGCAATTCGTCCAGCCGCCACTTGCGCATGACCGCGCCCCAAGGCGTACAGCGGTTGTCGCCATCGTGGCTCAGCTTAGGGCCGTCCTTTTCCGCGTCTACGTACATGGAGCGGAATTTGTAGATCAAAAAAGGCTGCCCGTTCAGGCCGATACGTTCCTGCTTGAAGAAAATAGGGCCGGGCGACGACCAGCGTACCCGCAAGGTAATGTACAAATACAAAGGCGAAAGCAACAGCAGCATCACCGCAGAAGCCGCCAAGTCGATGAGCCGCTTGATCAAGCGTTGCCATTTGGGCATGAGCCCTTGCTTGATCTCAATGAGCACCGCGCCATAGACGTGGTTCATTTTCACGCTGCCCAGCATGATATCATACATGTCGGGGATAATCTTTACCAGTACCTGCTCGCTGTAGTCGAACAGCACGTTGAGAATCTCGCGCAAGCGGTTGTGCTCAGATGTTTCGATGGCAATAATGGCTTCCTCTATATCGTGCTGTTCGATCAGTGCGCCCAAAACATCCAAGCCCCCCAGCTTGGGCAAGTGGTCCTGCAAAGCATTGTCTTCCCCCCCGTTCACCTCCACAAATCCGATAAATTTATACCCCAGGCCCTTTTCCCGGCCGCTGACTTCCTGGTACAGCTCTACGGCTTTTTCATTGCCGCCTATCAACAAAGTATTGTAAGTCACTAAGCCTTGCTTCAAACGCCGGCTCGCCCGGGTGAGCAGGATCATGCGGACAGTGGCAGTGAGCAAGAAATGCAGCGCAAAAAGCACTAGGAACGAAGAGCGGAAAGTGGTGTAGTCCGTTACAAAATCGTCCAGGATAAGCGTAAAAAACAGAAAAGTCACGCCCAGAAAGCTCAGCAGAAAAGTCCGCCCCAGCGTAGCCAATCGAGACAGCCGGTAAATATCATTGTAGCGGTCAAAGATAGAGTAGAATAACACCCAGCCCGTCGGTATGACCACGATACCATACCAGAAGTTGTTGTCCGCCAAGAGGCTCCCCCAGTCGATGGCATCCCCCTCTAGGCGCTTGCGGTACATGAAAAAACAGGCCCAAGAGAGCATAGCTGTCAAGAAGTCAGCTATTTGATAGGTAAAGGTATGCAGCCGCCGCTGCCGGGTCATGTCCTTCGGCATGGGTTAAAAGTGCAAAAGTTTAACATTATCCAACCAGATACGGGCCTCGCTCAATGACGGCACACCATCCTCGCCATCGGGTATAGAAGCTTGCAGGAAGACTTGGTATTCGTCACTGCCCAGCTCTATAGCGTCGAGCGAAAAATTGAAATATATTTTATTCCATTCCTCAGAGGGCCGGAACCCGGCGATAAACTCCGTACGCCCGCCTGCCAATTGGCCGCTGGCATAGCCGATCAAGCCAAAAACTACGGGCACTTCTGATTTATAGTGCATTTCTAGATAGACGCGGGCACTGTTGTTACCCACAATTTCCGGATAGCGCTCTAAGGTAGCAACCCGCAGTAAATTACTGGCAGAGTCGAGTCTGATTTGCAGTGCACTGTTGCCTTCGAAAACTTCGTCTTCAACCAGCCTAAGCTGCCCGGAACTCCCCGATAACACATCGCGGAAAACCTGAGAGCCATTCTCAAAACCTTCTACCAGCGCAAATCGGGTTTGCTCGAGGTAGCGAAAGACCGGGCGTATAGTATCCGTTGTATTCGGGCCAAGAGATACGGTGGCCTCGTAGGCTTCGAAAAAAGGGTAAATTTCGGGCAGCGAACCGATGCCGTTATCTTTAATGCCGGCTTGCACGAATAGGTCAACCTCCCCCTCGGCTAAAATCGGAATATCAGCAGGGATAGGGTAAGCTCCGACAAACTCCCCTCCTACCGTTACCCATACTTCGGTCAGCTTGGAAGCCGCCGTGCCCTCGCCAGCTTTTGTGACTACTTCGACAGCTGGGATATGCACGTACCCGGGTACCGGTTCTTCGGGGTTGATCAGGTCACAACCACTCCATACCACACTGCTCAGCAGTGCCAGCGTCAAGTTTATTATCCAGTATTTCTCTTTCATAGCTGCTTCTTTTTACTAAAGACACCGAATGCGGCAATCAACCCTTAGAGCTAGAGGCCAAAGCTGCCCGCCGGGCTTCAATCTGACTTGTAATCCGGTGCGCCAGCTCCAGCGCTCGGTAGCCATCCTCTATATTGACGATGGGGCGCGTGTCTGCTTCAATGCTTTGTGCAAAGGTCTCCAGCTCCATTTTTATGGCATTGACCGATTCGGTTTCGGGCATGGCCATGTGGATATATCGCTTACCGTTTTGCGTCTCCAGCTCCATGAGGTTGTCACCGGGCAATTGCCCGGGGTCGGTATCCATATCAAATAGCCGGACTACCTGTGCTTCTTTCTCCAAAAAGTCCAAGCTGATGTAGGCATCTTTCTGGAACAGCCGCAGTTTGCGCATCTGCTTCATGGAAATGCGGCTAGCAGTGAGGTTCGCCACGCAGCCATTTTCAAATTCCACCCGCGCGTTACAGATATCCTCCGTTTCGCTTACCACTGGCACGCCACTCGCGCTGATATGCTGCACCGGGGAACGCACCAGGCTTTGTATAATATCGAGGTCATGTATCATCAAGTCCAGAATGACAGAAACATCAGTACCTCTAGGGTTAAAAACGGCCAAGCGGTGCGCCTCGATAAACATAGGGTTGAGCGGGGTATCGCCCAATGCCAGCAGCGCGGGGTTGAAGCGCTCTACGTGGCCAACTTGTACTTTCACACCTTTTTCCCGGGACAATTCGAGCAACTGCCGAGCTTCATCCAGGGTGTTGGTCAAAGGTTTCTCGATAAAAAGGTGCTTGCCGGCTTGCATCACCGTTTTGGCCAACTCAAAATGGGTGACGGTGGGCGTTACAATATCCACCACATCCACCGCATCGATCAATGCGTCCCTGTCTTCCCACCGCTTGATGCCATACTGCTCCTGCACTTGCTGTGCGGCTGCATCATCCGGGTCGTAGAAACCTACCAATTCGTAGGTTTTTTGAGCCAACTGGATACACTTGAGGTGGATTCTTCCTAAATGCCCTGTTCCAAGGACGCCGATCTTGAGCATGCTTAAATGGTTTTATGCAGCGCAAAAGTAGGGGTTATAACGCAAACGAACGCCGTTGGGGATCAATATTCCCGATAGTACATGAGTATAGCCCCAAAGAGCGTAATCAGGGCGATGAGCACCGTCGCCATTTTCATGGAATAGCGGATATGGCTCGTAAAGGTCTCGATCTCCTCGCGCATGTGGGGGTATTTGGGCATGACCTCCGCTTCCATCTTCTCTTTGTTAAACAGGTGGGCGGCCCCAAATTCCACCCGGTTCTGCACCAGCTTGCGGTAACTGCGCAGTACTTTCATACGGAAGTACAGGTTGAGAAACAGCATGGCTAGAAACAAACCGATGACGATGCTGACGAGTAGCGTATACATGCTCTTTTTTTGGCAAAAGTAAAAAACCCGGCAATGAAGACCATCGCTTTGGTGGCAAACATCCTCCTTGATGCGCCCGTTGAAACCATAAACCACTGAAAACTATGCTTAACCGACAACTCGAAAACAAAAAAGTAGCCCTGCTCGCCACCAACGGCTTTGAAGAATCCGAGCTCCGCAGCCCGATGAAAGCCTTGGTCGATGAAGGAGCCACCGTGCACGTCATCAGCTTGAAAGAAGAGCCCATCCGAGGCTGGCACAAAGGCAACTGGGCAATGGACCCCGTACACGTAGACCATACGGTATACACCGCCAACCCGGCTGAATACGCCGGCTTGGTGCTGCCCGGCGGCGTCATGAATCCTGATGCCCTGCGCGGCGACGAAAAAGCCGTGGATTTCGTACGGGGCTTCTTTGAACTTGGCAAGCCCGTAGCCGCCATCTGCCACGCGCCTTGGACATTGATCAACGCGGAAGTGGTAGAAGGACGCAAAATGACGTCTTACCACACCGTACGTAAAGACTTAGAAAACGCCGGCGCCCACTGGGTAGATGAGCCGGTAGTGGTGGACCAAGGCTTGGTCACCAGCCGCAACCCTGGCGACCTGGAGGCTTTTAACCGTAAAGTCGTCGAAGAAATCGCCGAAGGTATCCACCAAGCACAGAAGCAATCGGTCTGACGTAAAAGACCGCCCCAATGACAAGGCTTACTAACCAATATCGGCAGAAGCTATGCCGACAAAAAGCAAAAGCCGCCATCCGGTAAAGATGGCGGCTTCTTTTTTTGAATTAATTTATGCGCTGGTCTTTACCGGACCACCACAAACTTTTTCGTAATCCGCTCTTGGTCTGCCAGCAGGTGCAGCATGTACACCCCTGGTGCCAGATCACGGGTGTTGAGCTGGCGCACTTCCGTGCCTTCTTTGGCCTGCCATTGCAGCTGCGAGACCAGCTGGCCGTTCGCATGCTGTACCATTACATTCACTTGCCCGGCTGTAGATAGGGTGAAAGCCAAGTTGAGCTCTTCCCGCGTCGGGTTCGGGAACAGATTGACATCGGCAATAGACCGTTCCTCCGTGATGGGAGGCCGTGCCGCTTGCGTCCCCGGGGTACGGGCGCCTGTGCTAGCATTCGCGCAGAAGTCGGTACTCTCGGAAGAACCAAAGCTACCGCCAGCAGCCAGCACGTTGCCAAACTCGTCTTGCAGGGTGTAAGAACCGTTGCCCCAGCTACAGCATATACCATCGCCGTAACTATCGAATATGGTGAAGGTATAGTCACCGGTAGAAATGTCGATGCTTTCTGTGACGGTAGAACCATCCGGCTGACTGCCGTAGGTACCGCCGGAAGCAACCACGCTGCCACCGGTATTGGTGACCTGCCAGCTGGTCTCGCCGGGGTAATTGTCCAGCGTAATGCTCAAGGAAAGGTTGTTGCCATTGGAGCAGTTGAAGCTGCTGTCGCCCGCACAGAAGTCAGTACTTTCGGAAGAACCAAAGCTGCCGCCAGAAGCCACGACATTCCCCAATTCATCCGTCAAGCTATACGAACCGCTGCCGTATGCGCAGCATATACCGTCGCCGTAGCTGTCAAATATGGTGAAGGTATAGTCGCCCGCACCTAGATTGATCACTTCCGTCACTGTAGAGCCATTGGGCTGACTACCGTAAGTGCCGCCCGAAGCGACTATTGTGCCACTAGCGTCGGTGACTTGCCAGCTGGTCTCGCCGGGGTAATTGTCCAAGGTGATACTCAAGGTAAAGCTGTTGCCGTTGCTGCAACTGCTGCTGCAGGGCGCACAGCTGCCGCCGCAGTCCACACCGGTTTCGTCGCCGTTTTGGATACCGTCGTTGCAAGTCGGGCAAGCCGGGCAATCGCTGCCGCCGCAGTCTACCCCCGTCTCGTCGCCGTTTTGGACACCGTCGTCGCAAGTCGGGCAAGCCGGGCAGTCGCTGCCGCCACAGTCTACCCCCGTCTCGTCGCCATTTTGGATGCCGTCGTCGCAAGTC
>JAAAOU010000142.1 GCA_009908745.1 Bacteroidota bacterium | reverse complement strand
ATCATCGGTCAACGCAAACCGAGTACGGACAAAAAGACGTCCTTGAATGATGCCCTGCGGGAATTTGGGGTAGATGTGTAGGCCCGTTAGGACTTTTGCAGAAGCAATTAGCCTATACAAAAAGGGCTGCAAGGCAACCCGCAGCCCTTTTGGCCAGACTTTCGTGAAAAAGAAGACTTTGCAGACAAGCTGCACGCCCCACCTTTGCTCATGCATAAAGACACTGCCCCCCTTTGCGATAGCGTTTGACGCAAGCCAAGGGAGCTTTTTTTATTGCACTTTTTTATTGACCTGCACAAACATGTCCAAAATACTATTGTTATTGGCCACTAGCAATGCAAGCCGCTTCTGCGCCCCCAAATAAAGCGGAGCGATATCTTTGACGTTGCGGTGCATAAATATCCCGCTTTCCGGCATGTAGAGCGAGCCTTGGAAGCTACCGTCGCCATTGCCATACAGCAGCAGCCCCTTTCCAGCGTCGTAAGCTGCGGTTTCCACTTCCGTCTCAAACATATTGCCGGCTACTATAGCGTCCAGATGCCCATCCTCATTGAAATCCTGAATGACTACACTATTAATAGGTGCCAACTGCGCTTCGATCGGCAGCTCGTGCAGCTCAAACTGGCCATTACCGAGGTTTTCTAAATAGGAGCTGGCAAAGTTATCGACCTTCAGGTGCAGGGCCTCGTCCAGCTTTTCGCGGCCGTAAATATCTTCCAAATTCGAGGAGGCGAAGGCGGCGTAGGACTTGAACTTCTCCGCTAAGAAAGGCATCTGTGTAGTGGAGCACTCTTTGCCGCGTACGGGCACGATATCGCCTTTGTAATGCTTACTCAGCACGATATCAAGCGTACCGTTGTCGTCGAAGTCATTGCAAAACACATGCAAGTTCTTCTTTTCACTAGGATGGAATTTATTATTCAGCCCAATATTGCCGACGATGAAGTCTTGGTCACCGTCCCCGTCGAAGTCCCCCGGCTCGATGCTGTACCACCAGCCGCGCTTGCCCTCTTCCTCTAGTAGATTGTCTTTCGCAAACTGCCCGTTTTCATTCTTAAATACGGTAATGGGCATCCATTCTCCCACTAGCAGTAAATCCAGCCAGTTGTCGCCATCGATATCTGTCCAAGACGCATCCGTGACCATGCCGATGCGGTCTAAACCGGGCAGCATATCGGTGGTAACATCCGTAAACTTGCCCCCGTCATTTCGCAACAGATAAGATTGCGGCGCATGCGGGTATCGGCCAGGTACCGTACGGCCACCGACAAAAAGGTCCAGGTCGCCATCTTGATCCCAATCGGCTAATTCGACGGTGGCTGTGCTGGATGTGATTTGGGGTAAGCGGCCGGTTGACTTGGTGAACTGCCCCCTGCCATCGTTGAGGTAGAGCCGGTCTTGTAGCAAGCTAGAGCCTTCCCGGAAAGCCCCTCCGCCGCCGCTGGCTACGTACAAGTCCAAGTCGCCGTCTTGGTCCGCGTCGAAGAATTGCGCACCGAGGTCTTCCATTGCGTTGTCAGCCGTAAAAGCAGGCTGCGGTAAAGGTTTAAACGCCATATTCGGCAATTGGGTATACAGCTCCCCGCTTTGCCCCTTCGCGCCCCCTACGTAGAAATCGTCCAGGCCATCGCCGTTGACGTCGCCGGCAGCAACGCAGGGGCCCAGCTGAGACTGTCGGTGGGGCAACAGCACCTCTGTGGCGAAATCATTGTACTTATTTTCCTCGTGCTTGAAGGTAATCCCTTTTTGCTGATTGATGATGTTGGCAAACATAGGTTGGGGCTTTACGGCCTGATCCGGCACCCGCTCTACCGCTTCCATTTGCACGGTATGCGTTGTATTGATGGCTGGCGCTTCGATAGTCGTGACCAGCCCGTCCAGCCAGTGGACTTCTGCCCGGTCGATTTGCCCCACCTGCCCAAGGCCGAAGTGGGCTGCGGGTTCCATGTAAGACTCGTACCCACGAGTGAAGGCGTATTCCACCATCTGCTGCTCGTCGCCGTAGAATAGCTTGACCTTCGCATTCAGGCAGCGGTTGTGGTGCTTACCAGACTGCAACTTAAAGCGGATGAAGTTGGCACCGGTCTTCTCTCGGCTGTTATTGCGGTAGACGAACGCTTTGCTCCCCAGGTTGTTGGTCACCAAGTCCAAATCCCCGTCGTTGTCTAGGTCGGCGTAGGTAGCACCGTGGGAGAAGGAAGGTTCCGCGATGTTCCACTCCTCACTGACATTTGAGAACGTCAGATCGCCATTATTGTGGTACATGTAGTTGGGGATCGGATTCGACTCTGCCGTTTGCAGGTGCTCGAAGTAGGACTGCGGCGTCTTGCCATGCTCTTTGTAGTAGTCCTGCAAGCCCAGGCGCCAGTCGTTGTCTTTGGTATCCCGCCAGTAGCCGTTGGTCACCAAGAAATCTTTGTAACCATCGTTGTCGAAGTCGGTCAACAAAGCGGACCAGCTCCAGTCGGTCTGTGAGGTACCTGCCATGAGGCCAATCTCGCTGAAAACTCCATAGCCCCGGTTCAGATGCAGGGTGTTGAACATGTACTGCGGCGCGTAACCCATGATGTCGTTTAGATAGGTAAACTGCGCCACGTTCATAGAAGCCATCAGTGTCTTGTTGCGGAAGTGGTCAGCCGGGGTCATATCCACCACGGCGATATCCGATAAGCCATCGTTGTTGATATCAGCGGCATCGCAGCCCATAGAGTAAAAGGAAATATGAGGGGTATGGGCTTCAATCTTGTCCGTATAAGTGCCATCGCCATTATTCATATAGAAAAAGTCAGGCATGAAGTAGTCATTGGCGATATAGATATCCAAGTAGCCGTTCTCATCAAAATCAGAGACTGCCATGCCCAGCCCAAAGCCCGGTTTATAGAGCCCCGCCTCTTTCGTAATATTGGTGAAAGCGCCTTCGCCTTCATTGCGCAGCAGCATATTGACATGCTGTTCCGCCTTTTCTGGCGCTAGGGCCGCAAAGGTCTTCGGCCACTTTACCGCATCTCCCTCCATATTACGCAGCGAGTGGTTCATGACGAATAGGTCCAAGTCGCCATCATTGTCCATATCGAAAAAGGTAGACTGTGTGCAGCGCGAGGCCACGTCCACTCCATATTCAGCGGCACGCTCGGTAAAGGTGCCATCTTGGTTGTTGATGTACAGCTGATTCCTCAACTGGGTTACATCGTTGGTAGGGCCCGAGGTGCTGACGTAGATATCGAGCCAGCCGTCTTCGTTGATGTCTACCAGCGTCACGCCGGTGGACCAACGGTCTTTGGAAGCTACGCCGGCTTCTGCTGTAACGTCCTCGAATGTCCAGTCGCCCTGATTGAGGTACAGCTTATTGTCGGCGTGGTTGCCACAAAAGTAAAGGTCGATTGTGCCGTCGTTATTCAGGTCTCCGGCGGCCACTCCGCTTCCATTGTAGAAGTAGTCATAGTGGCCGAGCGACAATTCCGGTTTTTCGACAATTTTATTCTCAAACTGAATACCGGTGGCATCGGCATTCAACAGCGTCAGCTGTGGCAGGTCAGGGTTGGTTTGAACGGCATCCTGCGTGGTGTCTGGGCTGCAAGAGGCTAGCCAAACAAGGATAAGCAACGGGGATAGTAGTCTCATGTTAAGTACAGGCTTGTTAAAGTGTTTTTTATAAAAGTACTGTACTGATACGAGAAAGCAGCTAAAAGGTTACTCTAATTTACTGCTGATTCCCCTTTGGAATTCCCCGCTTTACCGCTACCTTGATCGTATGAGAACAGCAGAGGAACTAAGACGGAACCTATTAGGGCTAGATGGCAAAAGCTACAAAGCCTACCGGGATATCAAAGGGCAGTATACATTTGAGGGGTTTGATCTTTCTATCGACCATGTGCAAGGAGACCCCTTCGCCGCGCCAAGCCGGGTCCGTATACGGTTTAAGAACGACTACCCCGAATGGGCAAAGCTCAACCAAAGCCGACGGGTTGCTTTGCGCGACTACCTCAACCGCCAGTTTGCCTCCGCCTGCCGGCGCTTTAGCAAAGGGGACCGGGGCAGCGGCAAAAGCGGGGCGGTATTCATTGCCCAACCCGGGCAAGAAATCTTGGCACGCAGCGCGGTGGTACTCAAAGAACAGTGGATTGAGCTGCGTTTTCGGGTCGGCTTGCCCGCTTTCGGGCGGCGCATTGCAGGCCGGCAGGCCGCAGCCATTTTTCTGGAGGAACTGCCAGCTATCGTGGAGCACAGCCTGCCGTTTGAGATTCAACAGGAGGGGCAGCTCCGCGAGCACCTCTATACGAATGAAGATGTAGACGCGCTGCGGGCCGAACTGGAGCAGTTAGGCCTGATTGCATTCGTCGCGGATGGTGCCATGCTCCCCCGCGCTAGCGGCGTCGACCCGCGCCCCCTGCCCGGCGGCGTACC
>JAAAOU010000162.1 GCA_009908745.1 Bacteroidota bacterium | reverse complement strand
CTACAACACCCCTAAAACCCCACCCGAACCACCCCACTAGGCCGGTACCCAACACGATGCGCCCGCACCAACAGCGTATCCCCCATTTGCGGCTCCACCGGCGCTTGGTAGATCGTCCAATTTGGGGTTGCTTCGCCCGTGTGTTCTACCCACTGATAAGCCAGCTGCGCGCCCTCCGTAGGGCAACTTAGCTTGATCTTCGCCGCCCGGCTCGATGCGCAACCCCCGGAAGGGAAAAACAGATGGGTATATAGCACCCCTTCGCTGGCCAGTCGGCTGATATTGGGCGTCGCTACTGTGGAGTCGCCCCAGGGCGGCAGGATCGCGCTCAGGTCTTCCGCCACGATCCAGACTACATTGGGCTGCTCCGGCAGTTCTACTTGCGAATAATCGGGCTGATGCACCGCCTCGTCCGGCGCTGAATTGGTGCACCCCCAAAACGGCAATAAAAGAAAGATCAGGTACTTGCCGAGACTTTTCACTCTGTAAACATTATTTCGCTCCGCTCTGAAACACCATTTTCATTAAAAGCCTCCACCTGATAATAGTAGCCTTGATCCGTATTCAGCGCCCGCAGCTCGTATGACGCCTGATCGTACATCTGTGCAGACAGGTTGAGCTTCTCCTTATCAATCCCCCAGTAGATGACGTAGCCCGTCGCTTCGGGATCCGGCGTCCAGGAAAGCAGGGCGTTGCGGCGGTCTTCCTGCCGTTCTACTGTGAAATTAGCGGGCGCCGCCGGCACATCGCCCTTGCCATTGCCAAACACTCGGAACTCTGAAATCGCCAGGTTCTTGGTGCTGCAGTGCACGTGATCGTATTTGATATAACGAGCCTCCACCGCCTCCGGCAGTTCGATGTAGCCGTGCGGCATGTCGCGTTGGTTTTCCGAGTAATCGGCAATGACTTCCCAATTCTCGCCATCCATAGAGGCGCTGAGCACGAATTGCTGCTTCAGGGTGTCCGGCCGGCCGAAAATCTCGCTTTTGAAATCTTGGAAGTTGATTTGAATGGCTTTCAAATCCATGGCTTCTTCCAAGTCTAGCTGCAAGTAAATGGAATCGTGGTTCGCCTCGGACACCCAGTAGGAGCGGATCTCTTCATCATTGATTTGCCCGATGCTGAAATCCATAATCTGCCCAAGCATATAGCCTTGGTCGCTTTCGTCCATCACGTTTACATCCGATTCCACCAGCTTGGAGTTGGTGGTGACCGGCTTGCCAAACGACAGCAGCATCCAGCCCGTGAAGCGGTTTTTGTGGTTGTCTACCTCGGTTTCCGGCAGGTAGTGCGGGTAGTCGCCGTAGGCCGTGTTGACGTACATCTGCCCGTCCTCGTCAAAGCCGGCCGGGTACATGCCGATGCGGCGCTCAAACTTGAAGTTGACGGAAATGGCCATAGTAGCAAAGTGCCAGTAATTGCCGTTGTTGTCCTGCACCGTACTGCCGTGGCCGGAGCCTTTCAGAAAGCCCCCTGGCTTATACGAAATGGGGTTGTAAGGCGCGTACTCGAAGGGGCCGAGCGGCGATTTGCTGGTGTATACCCCATCGGCGTAGACGTTCCACTGCGTACCCGGGGCACCGTATTCGAGATAGTAGGTATCGCCGTGCTTCATCATCCAAGGGCCCTCGATAAAGGGCTTAATGTCCGATTTATGGTCCTGCCCGAAGCGCTCCCAGCCGTGCTTTTCTGGGTCCAGGTTGAACAGGTCGACCTGCTCGCCTATGGGCACGTACCAGTTGTCGGGGTCCAGCTCAATGCCGTGTATGGGCCATCGGTTAGAAGACTCCTCGTACAGGTACACCCGCCCGTCGTCGTCTACAAACAGATTGGGGTCCTGCACGCCCTGTGGCACGTTGATGACCGCGAAGTTGGTGGTCCAGTCGCCCAGCTCGGGATTATCGGTCTCGATCACCGCCCCCCTGCCGGAAGGGTCGCCCAGCACGATGATCTTGCCGTCGTGCACCGCCGCAGCGGGGGCATTGCAGCCATTGAAGTACCAGCTCTGCGGCCGGATAAACTGCCAGTTGCTCATGTCGTCGGACACCCAGTAGCCGTGGGAGCGGGTGACGAAGAGGTAATACCGGCCTTTGTAATTGACCACCGCCGGGTCGGCGCCGGAGCGGTAGGAGACATCGCGTAATGCCCGGTAGTGCGACATGTAGGAGTAGTCAATGTCGATCGGGTTGCAGTAGGTCTTGTAATCGCGTTCCGTCGTAGAAACCGCGCTGCTGTCTGCTGATTTACCGGCGGGTTCCGTGCAGCTGTTCAGAAGGGCGAACAGCAGCAGGCAAACCGGCCAGCGAAAAATTGGCTTATTCATCATCGTTTTGTTTTGGTGTATTCAAAAGATAGCATCTGCACATCCCGAGAATTCGGGCCCACAAACACCTGGAACTCGCCAGGCTCGGGGGTCCAAAATTCCAGTTCAGCAGCGTGCAGATGCGGGCGGTAGCCCTCCGCTGGCAACGGTCTGTCTATGCACCTGTGGCGACCGAATGGGAGCCATGTGCGTACAGCCTATGTATAGCCTTTTTTCCAATTGGCTGTTTCTAAACCTTCAATATGGCTAAAATGCTTTTCATTATTTGAAATAAGTACCCAATCATGCTCAAGCGCCTGTCCCGCAATCAGAATATCTGAAGTGCCGATACTGATTCCTTTTTGTCTCAACGAGCCAAATATTTTAAAAGTATGCCATCCTGTTCTCATGCAGGTTTATGGTAAGGTCATCAAAAACTTCGTCATCCAGGTCTTTGAAAATGCCAGCAAATGAAAGCACCTTTTCTATGTGGGTAGTATCCTTCTCAAGGCTAATCAAGAAGGTCAACAACTCTTGCAGCTGATCAGCATGCAGTTTTTCTATCCTCTTATGGATGTCATCCCTCAATCTTTGGCTAGCAGTCATAACTTCTTAGTTTTTCTACCTAACATAGGTTAAGATACGCTGTATTCTTCACATAAAAAACCTTGAGGTGCGCCTAAATCGTTCCTCAGCTTTATTATTCCTTGTTGGACCTGACGGTAGCTTCGATACGATTTGATACGAAAATATTCGATTTTGATACGATCTGGCACACAACTTATTCATATACGCAGACTTACCCCATTGTAAACAACTACACCCCCAAACCCAGCAACGCGAACCCACTAAACACTTCTAAAACGGGATTGATTTTTCAGCCTCCGTGCGCCCAACACGCAAGCCCGAAAAATCAATCCCGTTTGAGCCATGAAAACGATTTTGTCTAGTGGTGTACCGACCCCCTATTCCTCAGC
The DNA here is from genome assembly GCA_009908745.1 of Bacteroidota bacterium. Classification (GTDB taxonomy): domain Bacteria; phylum Bacteroidota; class Bacteroidia; order Chitinophagales; family Saprospiraceae; genus Phaeodactylibacter. The sequence goes on along the minus strand of JAAAOU010000162.1, from coordinate 1,152 downwards.
AGCCGGCCCTTCAGCCAATTCAAACCTCAGCATCTGCACATCGCGGGAATTCGGGCCCACAAACACCTGGAACTCGCCGGGCTCCGCGGCCCACCCTCGCTCGGGGGTCCAGAATTCCAGCAGCGGCTCATCGATGGCGAAGCGCAGCGTCCGTTCCTCGCCGGGCTGCAGCGCCACCTTCTCAAACCCTTTCAACTCCTTCACCGGGCGGCTGATGCTGCCGACCACATCGCGGAGGTACAACTGCACCACTTCTTCGCCGGCACGGTCTCCGGTATTTTTTACACTCACGCTGACGACCACCTTGCCGCCCGGCTTCATCTCGGTGCTGGAAATCATCGGTTCGCCGTACTCAAAAGAGGTGTAGCTAAGGCCATAGCCAAAGGGATAGAGCGGCTCGTTGGGGATGTCCAGGTAGTTGGATAGAAACTTGCGGCGCTTGCCTTTCTCGTAGGGCCGGCCAGTGTTCAGCATACTGTGGTAGACCGGGATTTGCCCCACGGCTACGGGGAAGGAAGTAGTCAGTTTGCCGGAGGGATTCACCTCGCCGAAGAGCAAGTCAGCGACGGCATTGCCCGCCTCGGTGCCCGGGTGCCAGACATCGAGTATCGCATCCATGTTTTCGTCTTCCCAGTTCAGGGTCATCGGCCGGCCGTTGAAGAGCACCAGCACGATGGGCTTGCCCGTTTCCTTGAGCGCCTTCAGCAACCGTTCCTGAGCCGGCTGCATGCCAATGTGGGCCATGCTTGAAGATTCGCCGCTCATGTCGGCCGCTTCCCCCATTACCGCTACGATCACGTCTGACTGATTAGCCAGGTCGACGGCTTCCTCCAGCATGGTTTCCGGGGAGCGCTCATCGATGACGATCTGCGGGTTGAAGGCATTTACCCGCTTAGCGAAGGTGCTATCGTTGGAGATATTAGCCCCTTTGGCGTAGCGGATACGGCCGTTTTCCCCGAGCTGGGCTTCCAGCCCCTGCCGCACCGTGATCGATTTTTTGTAATCCCCGGACACGCTCCAGGTCCCCAGCATATTGCTTTGGTTGTCCGCCAGCGGGCCAATCAGCGCGATATCGGCTGATTTGTCAAGCGGCAGCACCCCACCTTCGTTTTTCAGCAGTACGGCCGACTTCCCCGCCACTTCGCGCGAGAA
>JAAAOU010000260.1 GCA_009908745.1 Bacteroidota bacterium | reverse complement strand
CAGATTAAGGCGTTCCTGAATGCTGCTGATGTACTCGTCGGGGATGAGCATCTCCACGTCCGTGTCGATCTGCACTTCCCGCACGTAGCTCCAGTTGTTGTCCAGCTCTTCCTTGAAGACGTCCTTGAACTCGTTTTCCTTCAGCTCCTGAATGGCTTCTTCCAGTATCTTCTGGTAGGTCTCGTAGCCGATGTCGGCGATGAAGCCACTCTGCTCGCCGCCCAGCAGATTGCCCGCCCCCCGGATGTCGAGGTCGCGCATAGCGATATTGAAACCGCTGCCCAAGTCGGAGAATTCCTCTAGGGTCTTGAGCCGCTTACGGGCCTCCGCTGTCAGCGTGGACATCGGCGGGCTGAAGAGGTAACAGAACGCCTTTTGGTTGGAACGCCCCACCCGGCCCCGCAGTTGGTGCAGGTCGCTCAGGCCAAACTGATGGGCATTATTGATAATGATGGTATTGGCGTTGGGGATATCCAAGCCCGTCTCGATGATATTGGTGCACACCAGCACATCGTAGCGGCCGTCGATGTACTGAATCAAGGTTTTTTCCAATTCCTTGGGGTCCATCTGCCCGTGCGCTTTGGCAATCTCCACGTCCGGGCACATACGGCGCACCATAGCGGCGATATCCGGCAGGCTTTTCACCCGGTTGTGGACAAAGAATATCTGGCCGCCGCGGTTAACTTCGTAATATATCGCCTCTTTGACCACCTCCTCGTTGAAAATACGCACTTCGGTGTGGATCGGCTGCCGGTTGGGCGGTGGGGTGCGGATGATAGACAAATCGCGGGCGGCCATGAGCGAAAATTGCAGGGTACGCGGAATGGGCGTAGCGGTAAGCGTCAGGGTATCTACGTTTACCTTAAGGTTGCGCAGCTTCTCCTTGGCTGCCACGCCAAATTTTTGCTCCTCGTCGATGATCAGCAGCCCGAGGTCCTTGAATTTTGCCTTCTTGTTGAGCAGCGCGTGCGTGCCGATGATGATATCTAGCTCGCCGGCTTCCAGTTTTTTGAAAATGGCATTTTTCTCCTTGGTGGTGCGGAAACGGTTGACGTAATCCACGCTTGCGCCAAATTCTTCCAGCCGCTCTTTGAACGTCCGATAGTGCTGTAGGGCTAAGATAGTCGTCGGCACGAGCACCGCCACTTGCTTGCCGCCGATAATGGCTTTGAACGCCCCGCGTATGGCGACCTCCGTTTTGCCAAAGCCCACGTCGCCGCAGATCAGGCGGTCCATGGGGTGGGCTTTGGTCATGTCCTCTTTCATGTCGTTGGTGGCCTTGAGCTGGTCCGGCGTATCTTCGTAGATGAAGGAAGCTTCCAGCTCGTTCTGCAGGTAGCCGTCCTGCGGGAAAGCAAAGCCGTCGGAGGCCTTGCGCTTGGCGTACAGCTTAATCAGCTTGCCAGCAATATCCTTGACTTTTTTCTTGGTGCGCCGCTTGAGGTTTTTCCAGGCGTCGGAGCCGAGCTTGTCGACTTTGGGCGTCGTGCCTTCCTTGCCCACGTATTTGGAAATCTTGTGCAGCGAGTTGATGCTGACGTAGAGGATGTCGTTGTTTTTGTAAATCAAGCGCACCGATTCCTGCACATGCCCGTTGATGTCAATTTTCTGCAAACCCGAGTACCGCCCTACCCCGTGGTCGATGTGCGTCACGTAGTCCCCCGGCTGCAGCTCGCGCAGCATCCGCAGGTTGAGCGCTTGGTCGCGGGTGAAGCCCTTGCGCAATTTGTAGCGGTGGAAACGCTGGAAAATCTGGTGGTCGGTATAGCAAGCCACCTTCAGGTCCAGGTCGATAAAGCCCTGATCGATCGATTTGGGGATAGGGTGGAAATCCACCTTGGCGTTCAGGTCCTCGAATATCGCGTGGAAACGCTCGATCTGCTTGGGGTTTTCCGCGAAGAGGTAGTTGGTGAAGTTGGCTTTGGTGTTTTCGTCCAGGTTTTCGATGAGCAGTTTGAAGTTCTTGTTGAAACTAGGCTGCGGCCGCGTGGCGTAGACGATGCGCTCCTGAAATTCGATAGGCTGCGCGCTCTCTGCCAAGCACAGGATGGGAAACTGCTCCACGTCCTCTATAATCTCGTTGGGTCGGATAAAGGCGCGGTCCCGAAACAGCTCCTTGAGCTCCTCCTCTTCAAGCAGCGCGATGCCTTTGGCAAATTCCTCCGCTTTCTCGAAGCACTGCGTCAGCTTGTCCAGCAGGACCTGAAAATCTTTTACCCATACCGCTGTGCCTTCCGGCAAAATGCGCAACATAGAGACCTTTTGCTCCTGCGAAAAACGGGTATTGATATTGGGGATAATGGTCACCGAGGAGATATTCTGCACCGACAGCTGCGAAGTCGGGTCGAACGTCCGTATGCTCTCAACCTCCTCGTCGAACAGCTCAATGCGGTAGGGATACTCGTTGCCAAAGGAGAAAATATCGACGATGCCGCCGCGGATGGAAAACTGACCCGGCTCGTACACAAAATCCTCCCGGGCAAAGCCGTACTCCACCAGCACCTCGATCAGGAAATCCACATCCAATTCTTCCCCCTTGGTGATGCTGATGCGGCGCTTATTCAACACCTCCGGGGCTACGACCTGCTCAAACAGCGCTTCCGGGTAAGTCACGACAATTTCCCCGGATACCGGAGAGTTGACAATTTTGTTGATGGTCTCCGTGCGCTGCAGCACGTTCGTATTGTTGAGCGACTCGAAGTACATCGGCCGCTTGAAGGAATCCGGGAAGAAGCGCACCGCTTTCCCACTCAGCAGATTGTCCAGGTTATTCTGAAAATAAGCCGCTTCCTCCTTGTCGTTGGCTACAAACAAGTGGTTCCTCGGTTGCCCCTGATAGCTGGCCGCCAGCACGAAAGCCGCCTGCGCCCCGACCAATCCGCTGAGCTGCAAGCGGGTAGGGTCAGTTTGCGACAAGCACTCATTCAAGCGTTGGGTACGGGTATCTTCGCGGTAAAGCGATTGTAGTCGGTCGAGGTTGCTGTTGTTTTCCACGGGCATAAACATCAATGCATAAAGGCTGAAATACGACCTATCGCATTCAGCTCAAATTGAATACACAGCTTGGAAACAGCTCTTGGCTTTGATGGTTTTGCAAAAAACATTTTTGGCCGAAAAGGCTGCCGATTAGCGAATATTTAACATCTTGTAAGAACCATTCGTCCCGAGCCGGACGTTATACAGACTGTACAAAATGCTTTAGCATGAAATATAAGATGCTCATTCTCGCCTGTTTAGCCGCCTTTTCTTACGCTGCAGCCCAGCAGAGCGGCACCGTTTCGGTAAACGGACAGCTCTACCCTTATACCATTGACGAATGCGGGGACACCCTCATCATGGCCACCCTCAACGACGTCTCCGTCTCTTCCATGCGCGAATTTGACAATCGGGAAGACTATCTGAAGTACCGCCGCTACCGCCGCTACGCCGCCAAGGTATACCCCTACGCCGTGGAAGCTATCAAGCTGTTCCGCGAGGTGGAATACGCTACCAACAACATGAAGCGCCGGCAGGAACGCCGCTATGTCAAAGACCTGCACAAGTCCCTCAAGGAAGATTTCACCGACCCGCTGAAGGGCCTGACCAAAACGCAGGGCATGATCCTCATCAAAATGATCGAGCGGGAGCTGGACGTGCCGATGTACTACCTGATCAAGGACCTGAGAAACGGCCTGACCGCCACCTACTGGAGCACTATGGGCAAATTATTCGGCCACGACCTCAAAGAAGGCTACAAAGAAGGGCAAGACCCCATCCTCGATGCCGTGCTGAGCGACATGAATATCAGCTACGACATGCCAGACGTAAATACGGGCAACGCCGTCGGCGGTTAGGCCAGCTCAAAATCCACTTACAACGGTCAAAATTGCTGTTTTGGGTAAGTTCATGCGTACCTTAGCGGCACACCAACTTTGATCGCCCGGTATGTACCCAGACCTCTCCTACATCTTTCACGACCTGATCGGCACGCCCGCCGACAACTGGCTTTCCATTTTCAAAACCTTCGGCTTTTTGCTGGTGCTGGCCATCTTGTCGGCAGCCTACATACTGTACCACGAGCTGAAGCGCAAAGCCAAAGAAGGCCTGTTCAAACCAGAGAAAGTAAAGATAAAAGTGGGCACGCCGCCCAGCACGACAGAAATTGCCTCCAGTGGGCTATGGGGGTTTATCCTGGGCTACAAAGGCCTCTACGCCTACCAAAACTTTGAAGCCCTGCAGGCCGACGCGGCCGATGTGCTCCTGTCCACGGCGGGCAGCTGGCTCGGTGGTATTATCCTGGCTGCCGGCTTCGCGGCCTACCGCTACTGGGACGGCAATAGGAAAGCGCTGCCCAAACCCAAGGTCGTCGTCAAAAAAGTGTATCCGCACGACCGTATCGGCGATATCACCATGATTGCGGCCATCTCCGGGGTGATCGGCGCTAAGCTATTTGCTGTAA
>JAAAOU010000446.1 GCA_009908745.1 Bacteroidota bacterium | reverse complement strand
GGTATAGCCAAAAATCCCTTTTTCGGTACTCACAAACAGACGGAAAGCACGCTCGCCCTCCATACTAGCTACCAACAGCGGGCCAAGCGCGGGGGCGGGCAGCAAACGGGGGTAGCGGCCTACCACCTTGCCATTGGGGTCAAGCACATAGAGGCGCTCTCGGGTCGTAAAGGCGATGCAAGGCGGCCCGCTTTCGAAGTAGTCCACCCAACTGGGCGTTCCCAGCATAGGATTCGCCAGTGGGAAGCTCCATAAACGCTCGCCCTTCTCGTTGAAAAAGTACAGCCGGTCTGCTGCATCTTGCAACAAAAACCCACCTTCCGGATACGCATAAGGCTGGGTGGCCGCCGCCGCCTCCAAGGGGGCAATCCACAACTGCGCTAAGGCGGCTTTCCCCTTCGTTGCATCAGCTTGCCTGCCGTAAAGCTTAAAGCTGCCATCTGCATTTCGGTTGCCTGCCCACAGTGGATAAGCCGACAAAAAACCTAGGGTTTCCTGCTGCAGGCTTGCCAACCACTGCGGCAACCGCGAGCGCCCCAATCGCCCGTTAAAGAACCACCACCCCACAGAGCTGCTATCGGCAATTCGGGGCCATACTTCTTGAAAAGCAGGCTGCGTGGCCAGATGCTGGCTGAGCAGATAAGCATTAGCGGTTTGTTCCAAAGCCGTTTTGCTGGGGCTGAACGCTACATAATCTCCCAGCACCGCCGTGTACGGATTCTCCATTTCTACGCCCAGAGGCGCCAATAGCCCCTCCGCAAACAAGCGGCGTACCGTAAACAGCTGAAACTGATAGCTGTCAAGCGTACCCTTCTGCGCTCCTATGGCTGTCAGCCCCTCTTCGGCCGACGGCGTATCAAGCGTGTGGACAAGCAGCACTTGATTGTCTTCAATACGCCCGGGCAGCGGCATTTGCAACAGCGCCCGGTCATTGCCCAACCACGGCCGTATATGCTGGCCGAACAGATCGCCGCCCTCGGGCCCCGGCCCATCAAAATAAGACCAACGGCACCAGGCCAACTCCGCAGGCAAGTAAGGCAGTATCCGGTAAGCAGACGAATCCGCCGGGGACGGCATCACCTTTGGCCATCCCTCTCCCTGTATGGCCATGCCGGCACTATCCCGTTCCCAGCGGAAAGACCACTTTGATTGTTGTTCCGCCCACTCGCGGCTCGTCGACAAAGCCGAGTCTTTCCAGTATCCCGCCAGAAATGCCGGGAGGTTTTCCGAAAAGACGACGCCTTGGTTGGGCAGCCGCAGGGCCGGCAAGGCAGGCGCTTCGCCTTCCTTTAACTGCGCCAATTGACGCTCTACTTGCAGGGGCAGGCGGCCGAGCAGCAGTAGGTTTCGGTACCAGCTGTAGGCCAGCTCTCCCGAAGGAAGCGAAAGCTGATGCACGGCAGTACCCAAGTAGACGGACGTACGGCGGTGGTAGTGCAAGTGCAAGCTATCCAGCACGGCTTTCTCCCCCCCATCCACGGCCGCAGAAAGTGCATAGTTGCCACCCCCCAGTTGCTCTATGGCGTATACATACGGGCTATTGCCCAACAGCGGCTCTATATTGCGATAATCCCCCAGCAAAGAGGGGAAAAAGCGGAAAAAGTCGGCAGATGACAGCGAATCCTTCCTAGATTCTTTACTTTTGGGTTGTTGAGGATATAAGACGACTGCCGTTTCTGCCGGAATAGCTTCGGCCGGGGCAGCCGGGTAAATCCACCAACGATACCCACCAACACTTATCAATAGCAGGAAAATACCTATCCCAATAATCAAACGGTAGCCTTGTGCCCCTTTGAGCCGTTTATCGATCATAATTAAATTTGTTGAAAGCAGTTGATTGTACCCTTTCAAATCACAAAACTATGAGAAAAACATTTCTCCGTTTAGGGAGTTTATTCGCTTTGTTCGCTGTTGTATTAGGCGCATTCGGCGCCCACGCGCTCGAAGGTGCTGTCGCGCCTGAACAACTGGCCACTTTTGAGACGGGTGTGCGCTATCAGTTCTACCATGCCTTGGCGCTAATCGGTGTCGGCTTATTGATGTACTGGCGCAAGACCAACCTCCTACCCTGGGCAGGCCGGCTGTTTGCCATCGGCATCTTGCTGTTCTCGGGTTCTATATACCTGCTGTCGCTTCGCGAGCTGTTGCAGATTGAGGTCAGTTGGGCCGGCCCCATCACGCCAATCGGCGGTACGCTCTTCATCATCGGCTGGGCACTACTGCTCGTTTCTACTTACCAAGAAAACCAGCGTTCGTACCGTCAACGCAGCAAGGAGAGCGAATAGACTTTAACATATCCGCTATGCACATCTGGCCCGGTACTGCGTTGGAAGGGGTGAATCAAACCAATGACCAATAATGAAAAACTTTATTGCGATTCTCGTTATGCTATGCGTTGCTGCAAGCAGCTTTGCCCAAGGGGTTTACCTCGGTCCACGTATCGGTGCCAACTTCGCCAATGTCTCCTACGATGGCGACGACGACCCCGACTTGAATAGTCGTACCTCCGTGCTTTACGGCGGCGTGTTGGAGCTTGGCCTTGCCGATAAGTTTGCCATTCAGCCCGAAGTGAGTTATATCGTACGGGGTTACGAAGGCGGAGAAGGCTTGGCTGCTCTTGACCCAGATATTACCCTGAACTATCTCGACTTCGGTGGCCTGCTGAAGTTCAAGACAGGTAGCGAAGGTCTTAATGCTTACTTGGGAGCAGGCCCTTACTACAGCTATGCGCTTAGCGGTGAAATAGATACCGGCGCGGGCACTGTAGAAATTGATTTTGACGACGAAGAAGCCTTTGAACGGGGAGATTGGACAGCCGCCTTTGCTGCTGGCGTACAGTTGCCCCTTGGCGAAAGCTTTTTGTTTGTGGATGCCCGCTACCTGCTCGGCCTGACCGACTTGAATGACCGGGATGAGGAGGTAGAAGTCCGTAATCGTGCCTTTAGCTTATCAGCCGGCATCTTGTTTGCCCTGTAAGCAACCTACCCCCTGTCCGCCTCAAAGCGGGCGGGGCTACTTCCAGCCATTCTGCTGCATCGCTGTAAAAGCCAATGATTGGCTATTGCCCCTATTCAGACCTCGGACAACAAGCGTGGCCTTGTCAAACGGCACTAGCAAAGCTGAGGGGTAACGGGCGATTTTCCCTGAAAACCAGACCATCGGGTAATCGCCGGGCATGACGTCAAAATTGTCATCATAACCATATTCTGATACCCACTGCTGCGCCATTTGCTGTACCTGAATCTGGTCCCGGGCGGAAAGCGCCGGCAGCAAATACAGCTCAAGCTGAATATTCCGGCCCCGCATACGCAAAGGGTAAGCACAGGCGGAATAAGCATTAAAATTGGGGTCAAGGGGCGCGCCCTCTTCCACCGGCTCTTCCAGTAAATCTTCAATGTACTGTCGGCTGACCAGCTCGCAAGCGGCCGGCAAATCAGGCTGCTGCTGGCAAGCCGATAGCCATAGCGCACTTCCCAACCCGAGAATGACCCAGTATTTTCGCATCATCTTCTTTTTAGATTAACCACTGTACAAACGGGCTAAGCACTTTTGGCCAAGCCCGGTAAATTTCAAAATAAGGTGTAGGCACCGCCCGGAAGCCGTTCAGCACGGGGGCCACGTTTGGCATCATGCTACCCAAAAAGTTGAATTGCTGGCTGTATGCAGCGCTTTCGCGAAAGCAAGACCACATCAAGTATTGGAAAGCCCCCGTCTCTCGGGAACCTGGCCCGTTGCCCGCTATCAGAGGGTAAGACACGCCCGCGGTATGCAGCAAGAACACCCCACTGTGGAAAGCGCCGCTATCTTTGTGCCGCGCAAACAGCAACTGCCGCCGCCCGTTCTGGCGTACGGCTTCGTCCAGCCGGCTCACCAAGTCTAACGTAATGGGCAGGCTCAACCCTTGCCGGTCAAAGGTGTCGGTCAATAAGCCAAACAGGGGTTCCACATCGTCTTGCTCCACGATCTCCAGCTGCTCCGGTCCGTGTGTAATGCTGTATTTCACAGAGCGGTTGAAGCTGCGGTACAGCGCCTGCTCGTCTTGCAACTGTGGCACGATAAAATGGTAGCGCAACTGCTGCTGATAGCCGGCCCAGTAAAACGGCAGCCAATTATCCGTAGACGGATGCAGCTTTTGGGTATGCAGCACCCCCCGGGGCAACTGCTCCAACAGCTGCGGGACCAGCTGCCGGTCTAAGGTAAACCGCTTGGCAGGGGCAGCTTGCTGATAAGCCGGATACCGCCACAGCCCCATATAAGGCATGAGCGGGGGTTGCCGAAGGGCGGGCAGCCCCTTCACTTGCGACTTGAAATAGGGCAGCGCAGCCGCGGTCTCCCCTTTTTTGTCTCTAGCCATGGCCACACCCCAACCGCCAGGGCCGCATACGGCATCCAGCCACCACGGCCGGTTGAAATCCGGTACGTCAGCGCTTTCGCAAAAAGCACCGTAGGTTTGTCGCTCGGCTGATCCCATGCCGCAAATATAGAAACAAAATAATCGCCCACTTCCCTTCGTTAAAGCAGCCGTAACAAAAAATTGACCTTATGCCTCGGAACGCAAAATTGACCGCCGCCCTCGTCTTCGCCCTTGCCACCACCCTACCCTGCGCTACCCACGCCCAGCTCTTCCAATCCAAGGCAAAAGCCGACACCGTAGAGCAGAAGGAAGCAGGAGAAAGGAGCCTGAAAGAATGGTTGTTTGGCAACAAGCAAGAGCGGAAAGCCCTCAAAGAAGACCACCGGGAAGCCAAGGACGACTTCCGCGCCGCCCGCAAGGAACGCAAGGCGGCGGAAGCCCGCGAACGTGCCGCCAAAGCCCGGGCGGACGCTATCCGTGCCGACAGGCGGGCTGCACGCGCCGAAAAACGTGCCCGCAAAGCGGAGCAAAGAGCGGAGAAAGCCCAGAAAAAAGCCGATGGGGAACACCAAAACTTGATCGAGCGGCTGTTTGGGAAAAAGGAAAATTAGCGGTGCGACCGAAACTCCCGGAAGGCATCCATCAATCGTTGCAACTCCGCGAAACGGAAACGCAGCCGGTTGTGCTCCCAGTCCGAAAACGTGACGCCCCGCTCAGCATCGATACGCAGCTTGTCATGGCTGATGGCGTTGCGCAAAAATTCCAGCAAAAAGCCGATGGTCAGCGGCTTGCGCATCAGAGCAGGCTGCAAATTGAGCAGCTCGAATTGGCACCATTCTGTAGCCAAGCGCTTGCCCAATTCCGATTTTTTCTTTTTCTGCCGTTTGAGCCGCTCCCAAGGCCGGGCAATTTGGCTGTACAGTTCCTGCCGTAATATATCATCGGAAACCAAGACGGCCCGCTCCGGCGGCGTATCGCTGACAGATGCCCAAAATTCGGAAAGGCGCAGGTCGGGCTGTTCCCGCAGTGCCTGCTGCAATTGCTGCAAGAGCTTATAGGTTCGCATAGGCGCAATATAAAAAAGCTCCGGCATTTCTGCCGGAGCCCGCTAACTTGGTTCTATTTGGCAGCGCTTGAGCCGCTGCGAAAAAAAGTAAAAAAACTGATCGTTATCAATTGGCAAGTACCTTAGGTGCTGCTGCTTTTATGCTGTCGTCTGCCTTGTCGGCAAAAAGCTCAAAATTACGGTTGAACAACTCCGCCAGATGATTCGCCTTGTGGTCGTAGGCCGCTTGGTCTGCCCAAGTAGCACGCGGATTCAGCACTTCTTCCTTCACGCCGGGGCAGCTTGTCGGCATCTGCAAGCCGAAAACGTCGTGCTTGCGGTAGTCTACATGCTCTAACTCCCCGCGTAGGGCAGCGCCGATCATCGCCCGGGTATATTTGAGTTTTATGCGGTGGCCGGTACCATATTCGCCGCCGGTCCAGCCGGTATTCACTAACCAAACATTGACGTTTTGAGCCTCCATCTTATCGCCGAGCATCTTCGCGTATTCAGCGGGGTGCAGCGGCATAAACGGTGCGCCAAAGCATGCGGAGAATGTGGCTTGCGGCTCGGTAATGCCGGCCTCTGTGCCTGCTACTTTAGCGGTGTAGCCCGACATGAAGTGGTACATCGCCTGCCCGGTCGTCAGCTTGCTGATAGGGGGCAATACGCCAAAGGCATCACAAGTCAGGAAAAAGATGTTCTTAGGAGCGGCACCCTGCGAGCCTTCTATGGCATTATCAATGTGGTAGATCGGGTAAGAAACCCGGGTATTCTCTGTGATCTCGCTATTGGAAAAGTCCACCGTTCGGGTACCGGGATAGCACTTGATGTTCTCCAGAATGGCCCGGTGCTTAATCGCGTGGTAGATTTCCGGCTCTTTTTCTTCGCTCAAGTCGATGGTCTTGGCATAGCAGCCCCCTTCAAAGTTGAATACGCTGCGGTCTGACCAACCGTGTTCATCATCGCCAATCAGCTCGCGGTTGGGGTCCGCCGAAAGGGTGGTTTTGCCCGTGCCGCTAAGCCCGAAAAAGATGGCTGTATCCCCTTTTTGCCCTACGTTGGCCGAACAGTGCATGGACAATACACCGTGTTCTTTTGGCAACACATAGTTCAATACCGAGAATACCCCCTTCTTGATTTCGCCGGTGTAGCCCGTGCCACCGATGATGATTTGCTTTTCCGAGAAGTTGATGATCGCAAAATTGGCCTGCCGCGTGCCGTCTACAGCCGGGTCGGCTTTGAAACCGGGGGCGCAAAGAATACTCCATTCCGGCTCAAACGATTGCAGTTCTTCGCCGCTTGGCCGCAGGAACATGTTGTAGGCGAACTGATTGCTCCAGGGGTACTCGCTGACCAAACGCAGGCTCATACGGTACTGATCGTCGGCACATACATAAGCGTCACGCACGAAGACCTCTTTGTCCGCAAAGTAGTCGATGATCTTGCTTTTGAGCTGTTGAAAATACTGATTGTCGATAGGCTTGTTGACAGGCCCCCAGTCAATACTGCCGGCGGTCTCTTCGTCTTTTACGATAAAGCGGTCCTGCGGGGAGCGGCCCGTAAATTCGCCGGTTTCTACGGCAATGGCGCCGGATTCGGTCAGGAAGCCTTGCCCGCGGCGGATGGCTTCTTGCACCAAGGCTTCCGGGCTGAGGTTCCAGTGCTCAGCCTTGACTTTCTCTATGCCTAGTGTTTTCAGGCTTGCGGCGGGGTTTTTAATGTCGAATTTTTCCATACAGTTGATGGCATTTTGCTTTTGCTAAAAAGACATTATGAACACCAATTATTACAGGTCTAGACTTGCCCTTTTTCGCCCTATCTGCGTTGAGAAGCCTCGCCGTAGCCCCGGCTATGCCTACGTTTCTCGCCTTGATAGGACAAAAAATTGCGGCGTCTATCCTCTATAAAACTGGTATTCATAATGTCTAAAGTGTGCTTGCGGATCAGACGCACGGCAAAGAAAGGTGTTTTTCTCAATTAGAGAAAATTTCTCTAAAAGATTTTTTTTATTTTTGAGCATGCTTAAAGACATCGACACGGTAAAACTCATATTTGGGCTCAAAGTCCATCAGTTGCGGCAGGAGCAGGACCTCTCCTACCAGCAACTCTCAGAGCGTACGGGCTTGGCTATATCGTATCTGCACAATATCGAAAAGGGCAAAAAGTACCCTAAGGCGGACAAGATACTGGCGCTGGCCAAAGCCTTGAATACGGATTACAACTACTTGGTCTCGTTGGATGCCGACAAGCGGTTACAGCCGATCATCGACTTGATCCACTCTGATTTCCTGAAGGTATTCCCGCTGGAGTTGTTTGGCATCAACACCCCAAAGCTGATCGAGCTGCTGTCCGTCACGCCCGACAAAGTCAACGCTTTCATCAGCACGGTGATCAAGATACTGCGCAACCATCATTTGCAGGGAGAGGATTTTTACAAAGCCGCGCTGCGTTCCTACCAGGATATGAATGACAACTACTTCGACGAGCTAGAGCATGCCGTCCGGCAGTTTAAAACGGAGAACGAACTCCCGCAGCAGCCCCCCCTGCGGACCGAGCAGTTGGAAAGCTTGTTGCTGCGCCGCTATCAGTTGCGTATCGACCGCGACTTTCTGGCCAGCCAGCCCGATATGGAGGAAATCCGTTCGTTTTACGCCCCGCAGAGCCAGACGCTGTTCCTCAACCAAGGGCTGTCGAGTGCGCAGGAGAATTTCCTGCTGGCTAAAGAGCTTGGTTTCCAATACTTGGCCTTGGAAGAACGCCCTTACGAGACGCGCATGACCGAAGTGGATTCCTTCGACAAGCTGCTCAACAACTTTAAAGCCTCCTATTTTTCCGTCGCATTGCTCATGGACGAACGGGAAATGATAGAGGACATAGAGACGATGGCACGCTGGCGGTCTTGGGAAGCAGCCTCTTTCTTAGCATTATTCCGCAAGTACAACGTCACCTCGGAAATGCTGATACAGCGGCTGGCGAATATCCTGCCGCAGCACTTTGGCATTAACGACTTGTTCTTCTTCCGCTTTTTTGCCCGGCCTGACCTGCAGAAATTCGAGATGACCAAGGAGATGCACCTCTCGCAGCTGCACAACCCCCACGCGAACCAGCTCGACGAGCACTACTGCCGGCGCTGGATTTCTATCAATTTGATCCGGCAACTCAAGGCGCACCAAGGCGTGGACAATACCCGTGGGCCCATCGCGGGTGCCCAAATTTCCCGCTACTGGGGTACGCCGGACGCTTACCTGTGCATCACCATCGCCAAGCCGGAGCACCGGGAGCCGGAAAACAGCTCGAGCGTAACCATCGGCCTATTGATCAATGACAAGCTCAAACGGCTGTTCCGCTTTCTGGAAGACCCCAAGCTGTCTGCCAAGGACGTGCATACCACCTGCGAACGTTGTGGCATACTGGACTGCGGCGCTAGGGCAGTCCCCCCCTCTGTGCTGCAACACCGGCGAAAAAAGGAAAAAATCAAAGCCACACTGGAACAGTTGGAGGAGAAAGTGGCCAATTAGCTAACAGTTTGTTTTACCCCTTAAATACAGGAATTATGAAGACTGACCGCTTTTTATTCGCATTAGCGCTGGGCGTATTGCTCACACAAGGCTGCGCCAGCCTGTCCGGCTTTCACACCGGCCGTACCGTAGGTGATAACCGGGCTGAATTCACCGCTTCCCTGAACGCCGGCAACGCGCCTGACTTTTCGGAAGACGAAGAGGAGATCAGCGACCAGCTTAGCGTGGTCTTTTTCCCGAACATCGAGCTCGGGGGCCGCTATGGCGTTTCGGAAAAGTTCGACTTTGGGGTCCGGCTGAACACCAGCCTGAATGTGCTGCTTGATGCCAAATACCAGTTCGTAGGCGACCAAGAGTCGCCATTCGCGATGGCGGTCGGCGCAGGCTTTGGCACCTTCGGCTTGATTTCCACCCAAGCAGCGCTGGTCAATTTCCAAGTACCGCTGTACACCTCTTACCACCCCACGGAATCTATTGGCATCTACCTCTCCCCGCGCTATATCGGCCAGTTTGGCACCGCCTTTCGAGAAACGTCGGGCTTGCTTTCCTACTATGGTTTCAATACCGGGGCCGAGTTTGGCAAAGGCGCGCTGCGTTTCGGCTTGGATTATGGATTGTACCAACTGGACGCCCCGGGCACGATTGAAAACACCAGTGTGATGCAATTTGGCATTGGCTTGAAGTTTATGTTCGGCGGCGATTAAATGAAGAACGCCCGCCTGGGCTTTATTCGGGCGGGCGTTGTGTTTGCGCAGGCTGCTCCTGGCTTACTTCTTCTTTTTCCCCTTTTGCTGCTTATTGATCTTCTTCCAAGTATCCCGCAGGGTGACGGTACGGTTGAATACCCAGTGGCCGTCCGTAGTGTCCGGGTCCACACAGAAATAGCCCATGCGCAGGAATTGCAAAGGGTTGCCCGCCTTGATTTGCGCACCGACGTTTGGCTCGATGTAGGCTTTTTCCAGCACCTCTAGTGAATTGGGGTTCAGGAAGTCCAAGTACTCTTTGCCATCGTGGCCATCGGGCGTAGGGTCCGTGAATAAGCGGTCGTACAAACGCACCTCACAAGAACGCGCGTGGGCGATCGATACCCAGTGCAGCGTACCCTTGGCTTTGATGCCGGAAGTATCCGAACCACTGCGGCTGTCCGGGTAATAGGTGCAGTGTACCTCTTTGACTTCGCCTGTTGCCTCGTCTTTTATGCACTTTTCGCAGTGCAGGATGTAGGCACCTTTGAGACGGACATTCCGGCCCGGTGCCATGCGGAAAAACTTCTTGGGCGGGTCTTCCATAAAGTCTTTGCGCTCGATGTATACTTCCCGGGAAAAGGGCATCGTACGGGTGCCCATGCTTTCGTCCTCCGGGTTGTTGACCACCTCCATATCCTCGACTTTATCCTCGGGGTAGTTGGTGACCACCACTTTGAGCGGATCGAGCACGGCCATCACGCGGGGCGCGGTTTGATTGAGCTCATCCCGCACGCAAAAGTCCAGCAGGTTCATATCAATCAGGTTTTCGCGGCGGGTGATGCCTGCCTTGTTGCAGAACGTGCGGATCGCCATAGGCGGATACCCCCGGCGGCGCATAGCAGCCAAGGTAGGCATACGCGGGTCGTCCCAGCCATTGACGTACCCCTCCTCTACCAAGCGACGCAGTTTCCTTTTGCTGGTAATGAAGTAAGCCACGTTCATGCGGGCGAACTCGATTTGCCGGCTGGGGAAGATTTCCAATTTTTCGATCAGCCAATTGTACAGCGGGCGGTGGTGGATAAACTCCAAAGAACAAAGGGAGTGGGTGATATTTTCGATGGAGTCGGACTGGCCGTGCGCAAAATCATACATCGGGTAAATGCACCATTTGTCACCGGTACGGTGGTGGTGGTCCCGCTTAATGCGGTACAGTAGCGGGTCACGCATCAGTAGGTTTTCGTGGGCCATGTCGATTTTGGCCCGCAGCACCTTTGCGCCGTCCGGAAAAGCCCCCGCTCTCATCTGCTCGAAGAGTTCGCGGTTTTCGGCCACGGTGCGGTTGCGGTACGGGCTTTCCTTGCCCGGCACACCGATATCGCCTTTCATAGCGGCAATTTCATCGGGAGTAGAGTCGTCAACATAAGCCAAGCCTTTGTCGATCAGCCTGAGGGCAAATTCATAGAGCTGCTCAAAGTAATCGGAAGCATACAAGGCCTCCCCTTCCCACTCAAACCCCAGCCAGCGGATATCGCGCTTGATGCTATCCACGTATTCCGTGTCTTCATTAGTAGGATTGGTATCGTCGAAACGAAGGTTGGTTTTCCCCCCGAATTTTTGCGCGATCTCAAAGTTGAGGGTGATCGCTTTAGCATGGCCGATGTGGAGGTAGCCGTTGGGCTCCGGCGGGAAACGGGTGTGTACCCGGCCGTCGTGCTTGCCGCTCTCTATGTCTTCCTTGATGATTTGCTCTATGAAGTTAAGCGGTTCCTCTCGGTGGTCGCTGCTCATGTTATATTGTGTTTTGGTTGTCTGACCATATGGGTACTATCTTTTGGGGCTAAGCTCTTTATCGGCCTAATCTCCCCCTAAAGCCATTGCACACCCATCGCCAGAAACGGTGTTACTTAGTTTTATTTACATTCGGCTCGGCACCTCTATACCCAGCAACTCTAGGGCGAGCTTCAGGCTGTGCGCCACCGCTTTGGACAACTTGATGCGGAAAGCCTTGGCAGCTTTTGTCTCCGCATTAAGTATGGAATAATCGTGGTAGAAGCGGTGGTAGCTTTTGGCCAGATCGTAGCTAAAATTGGCTACCGATGAAGGGTCATACGCCTCCGCGGCTTCTGCAATCAGTGCGGGAAAGGCATACAACTGCGCGATAAGGTCGCGTTCTGCCGTCTCCAGTTTTTTGTACGCTGACGCCGCAGATAGGTCTTGCTCGCCCGCTTTGCGCAGCACGGACTGTATACGCACGTACGCATTTTGCACATAAGGCCCGGTTTGCCCCTGCATATCTACAGATTCTTTCGGGTCAAAGGTCATGCGTTTCTGCGGCTGCACTTTGATGATAAAAAACTTCAGGGCCGCCAAACCTACCTGCCGCATGATTTCCTGCTGCGCTTCGGCGTTCAGGTCGCTTAGGGTATCGCGTTCCTCGGCGTTGTTTTTGGCTTCCGCTACCACTTCTGCAATCAGGTCGTCGGCATCAACCACCGTGCCTTCCCGGCTTTTCATCTTGCCCGTCGGCAAATCCACCATGCCGTAGCTGAGGTGGAATAGCCCGTCGGCGTAGGGTGCGCCTAGCCGCCGCAAGGTTTCAAACAGTACCTGAAAATGGTAGTCCTGCTCATCAGCCACTACATAGACCATCTTGTCCACGCCAAAGTCCTTGTACCGCTCCTGCGCCGTGCCGATGTCTTGGGTGATATACACCGAGGTGCCGTCTTTTCGCAGCACCAGTTTGTGGTCGAGCTTGGCATCCGTCAGGTCGATCCAGACCGAGCCGTCTTCCTTCTCGTAGAAAACACCTTTTTCCAGCCCCTGCTTCACGGCATCCCGGCCCAGCAGATAGGTATCCGACTCAAAGTAGAGCTTGTCAAAGGACACGCCGAGTTTGTCGTAAGTCTCGTCGAAACCTTCGTACACCCAAGCATTCATCTGCTTCCACAGCTGCATGACTTCCTCGTCGCCGGCTTCCCACTTCAGCAGCATGGCTTTGGCCGCTTGCCCGAGTTCGCTGTACTCGTTGAAGTAAGTGTTTTTGTAGATATTTTTGAAAAAGTAGCGCTCCAGCGTATGCGCCTCCTCGGTGTAGGTCTCTCCTTGGCGCGCTGCTTCATTCTTGGCTTTTTTGCGGGCTTCTGCCAGGGCTTTTTCGGCTTTTTTCACCGCTTTCTCGTCAGCCAGAAACTGCTGCAGGGCTTGCTGCCCGGCTGTCGAGGCTTGCCAAGCATCGTACTCTTTTTGGAATTCTTGCTCGAAGCGCACGTAGTATTCCCCGACGAAGTGGTCGCCTTTGGTGCCAGTCGAAGCCGGCGTAGCCCCTTCTCCAAACCGCTGCCAGGCCAGCATGCTTTTGCAAATGGCAATACCGCGGTCGTTGACCACCTGTACTTTCACTACCTCATACCCGGCGGCTTCCAGAATTTGGGCAGTGGACCAGCCCAGCAGGATATTGCGGATGTGACCGAGGTGCAGCGGCTTGTTGGTATTGGGGGAAGAGAACTCCACCATCACTTTCTGGCCATTGGGCGCTTGGCGGCCGTAGTTGTCCTGCCCGGCGATACGGTCAAGGAACTGCACCCAAAAGTCGTCGCTGACCGACAGGTTGAGAAAGCCTTTGATGACGTTATAACCTGAGATTTCCGCTACTTGCTCCACCAACTGCGCCCCCACTTCTTCACCGATCTGTTCCGGTTTTTTGCGCGCTACCTTCGCGTAGGGGAATACCACTACGGTATAGTCGCCCTCAAACTCTTTTCGGGTGCTATTCATGGTGATGCTCTCGGGGGTAATATCCGCACCGTAGAGGGTTTTCACTGCATCTACTACGCCGTGCTGTATGCGTTCGATTATATTCATCGGCAGGAGTTTGTGAGGCCGCAAAAGTAAGCCTTTTTAGGCAAAAGTTAAGCGCGGGGCGAGGTCTTCTTGACGATGATCTTGCCCGGTATGCAGTCCGCCCGGCCGGTATGACCGCGCCACGGCCCTTCGAGCTTAGCTTCTTCCCCGTTGAGGATCAGGAACAAGTCCGCTGTTTTGTAGCACCACTCCATGTGGTCGTATTTCCAGTTGCGCATCAGCTCTGTCTCCTCCCAGTGGATGGCTTTGTTGCCGATAAGGCGCCCCTTGAGCTTCCACTCGGCATAGATCTCCCCCACTTCCACAAAGGAACGCCCTGTGATTTTTAGGCCCTCCTGCTCGATGTGCAATTTGAATTTGTAAACCGGCGCGTAGCCACCTTCGCCCTGTGTGAGTTCCCCTTCCCAAGTACCGCTAAAGTCGTATTGGGCAGCAGCCAGAAATGGGAGCAACAATAAGGCGAGTACTAATTGAATCTTCATAGCTGAACCGTTTTCGGGTATTTTTGCCTAAGCTTTCGAGTACTAAAAAAATACCTGTGGCTTTAGTTTGCTCCACCGCCCACTTCCTCACGAAAAAAGCTGAATATGGTCTTGCCATAATGGCGTTCCTGAAAGTAGTAGGGATGAGTTTTGTAGTCGTGATTCGGGTTGTGCTCCATGACGAACCAACCGCCGGGCGCGAGTAATTGGTGTTTGAAGACCTCATCCGGTACTGTATCTATGGTAGGCAGGGCGTAGGGCGGGCCGGCAAAGATGTAATCATACTGCTGACCAGCGGTTTGGATGAACTTGAACACATCCCCCCGTACGATGCGCAGCGCATCCTCGATTTCCAGTTTTTGCGCCGTGCGTTTCACAAACTTTATGCAGCCGGGGAACTTGTCGACGTAAGTAACATCTGTGCAGCCCCTAGAAATAAACTCGTAACTGTGGTTGCCCGTGCCGCCGAAGAGGTCGAGCACTTTCAATTCCGAAAAATCAAAGTGGTTGAGCAGGATATTGAACAGCCCCTCTTTGGCAAAGTCTGTAGTAGGCCGCGTCGGCCAGTTTTTAGCCGGCGGTTCAAAGCGGCGCCCCTTGAACCTTCCTCCGATGATACGCATAGTCGGTATGTATTTACAAATTGCTCAGGCTGAGCAGGTCAAAGTAGAAGTGAGCAGGCTGCTGCTTAAGTAGCCCATCAAACCGATAGTAGGCAGAACGCGGGGCAAAAGCCATATCTGGCAGATAACGGGAAAGTTGCTGGTAGATTTCTGAGTTTTCAACTATCGCCCCGGACAGCAGGGTAGGCACACCCGAAGGTTTCAGCCCGGCTTCATCAAAGCCCAGCAGTACAAAATAGACGAAGTCTTTGGTACTTTTATAGGAGAAACTGTTAAAAAAGCGCAGTATGCTTTTATCAAAAGCCGACACCCACAAGTGTGGCCCCCTCAAATGGATAAACACACAGGCGGTGTCCATATTAGCCATCAGCCGTTGCTGCTCGTGGAGGAGGGCGGTGCCCAGGTGAAAATGCCGACTACCGGGAAAATGGGATTGCAGGGCTTTCAAATCCGGCTCTTTCACGGCATAAATATGGTGCATGCCCATGGCCGGCACTTCTTCTGCCCGGGTTTTTTCCTCGGCATCAATATCGACAGACTGCTCTAGGTAAACGGCCTGCTCTGCCGGATTGTAGAGGCGATTTGGCACTAAGGTTTGCTTGGTGCTGCTCCACCCTACCCGTATATTGCGGAAAGGCTGCCGCAACACCCGGTCTTGTTCTACTGCCTTACCATATTCCTCTTCGTTTGAGGCAGACAGCGCACGGGAACGCCACAGCAACACCCGCTGCTGAGCATCATGCACCATATAATCAAAACTGCCCATCCCTACCAGGATGGACAGTTCGTATGTCTTGGTTTTGCTCGCGTCAAAACCTTTTTCAACTATATCGTGGATTAGCGCTCCCAATTACCAGACAGGTTTGGTGCGTTCATGTTGCCAAACTTGAGTACGCTGTTCGGGTTATAATCGGCATCGTAGCGGGCAAAGCGGGGGTCTTTATAGGGGCCCATGAAGACTTTACGACGTACTCCCACCTCTACTACCGGCACGTTGGTCGACTGATAAGTGATGGTATCCGCCTGCATTTCAAACCGTTCGCCACCACCGTAAGGCACATAGGCCAGAGAATCAATCGGCATGCCTAGCTCGGTGCGGATAGAGTCATAGGCCTGCACGTAAGTCGTATCGTAGATGATTTCACCCGTAAAATTAGGATCATCCGGGTCGCCAATCACCTTAATAATGGCGAAACTGTCCGTGCGCAATACCTGCGACAGGGAGTCAAAAGTGGGGGCAAAGCCACCTTTCATATAACGGAAGGCTTCTTGTGCTTGCCGCACCTTCATCAGCCGGTCGACAACCGCTTGCTCGCGTTTCTGCTTTTCGGCCTTAAACTTAATAGGCTCGCGGATGCTGCTGATCAGTACCCATACTAGGCCTATCACGATAGCAGCCAGAACGAGGTTAATTACTATTCTCATTTTTCGGTTTGTTTTAATGCAAGTATACAGAATTTTGAGGAATTACTCAGCTATGGCCAAGCGCATTTCTGCTTCCCGCCCGGCAAGATAAGGCGATTAGGGCGTTTTTCGTAACTGCTGGCAGTTTTGCTCTCCTTATAAACTTACGTCCCCCTCCTGCTCTTCTTTGACCAATAGCCAAGAGGCTGCAGAAATGGCCAAGGACACCCCGCAGATGATGAAAATAATGCTTTTATCCGTTGCGGCGCCGATCACCTGCCCAATCCCCAGGCTAGCTACTAGCTGCGGCAGCACCACAGATAAGTTAAACAAGCCCATGTACAGCCCCATTTTAGACTGGTCTACTTTTTGGGACATAATGGCGAAAGGCAGACTGACGGTAGCCGCCCAACCGACGCCAAGCACCGCCATCATCACGTAGATGAGCAGCGGGCTGAAGCCCAAAAACAAAATGCCGAAGTAGCCCAAGGCCATAATCGCAATACAGGCAAAATGCGTTTTCACCCGCCCGATTCGGTCAGCCAGCGGCTCCAATACCGTAGCGGGCAATACAGCAGCCACCGCGTTGAGCACCAAAAAGCTGATGGATACGACACGGCCCATATTTACATCGTCGAGCTCGGGCAGCCGGTACTGTACATAGGCGAACATATACACAAACATCGTCTGCACCCCCACCCAGGTGAAAGCGTGAGCCGCCAATACTTTCTGAAAACCAATACGCCCGGCTTCCGCCTTCGGCTTCCCCGTCTCGCTCTTGACCAAAGCGTCAATCATCAACGCCAAGGTAATAACTAAGCAAAGCCCTTCCACAAACCCTGCCTCCAGGCCGCGGCCGAGTATCCGCATGGTCATACCGTATACCGCGTACAGCAAAAAGCCCCAAAGCGGCCGGATGGCTTGCAGGGTCTCCAATAAGGGAAACCCGGGTTTGTCTGCCTCATCCTCCTCGTCCGACGAGCGGCTCAGCTCCCGAGGTTCTTCTATGAAGAAAGGCGGGATGACCGAGAGCAGCAGCACGAGAATAGCTCCCGAATAAATCAGGATATAATTATCCCAAATGGCCCCTACGGCGTACGCCAGTACCCCGAATGTACCAGAGATGGTCTGCATCCAGGTATAGCCCTTCGTGCGCGGCCGCCCCTCCGGCGTGACATCGGCGATCACGGAGCGGGTAGGGTTAAAGCTCACGTTGATCGCCAAGTCCAGCGTCAGCGCTATGATGATTGCGATGCCCAGAATGGATTCCATACCCAGCGCCTCAGAAATCACCCCGATATTGGGCAGGGCCAAGAGCATAAGGGCCGCCAATACGCCTCCGATGAAGATGAAAGGCCGGCGGCGCCCGTTCATGAACCACACATTATCACTAATGACCCCAATGATGACTTGGCCGATAATACCGGCAATAGGGCCTGCCGCCCATACCAGGCCGATGTCTTCGATCTCCAAGTGGTACTGCGTGCTCAGTATCCAGCTCAAAGCGGAAATCTGCACCGACAGCGCAAAGCCCATAGCCGTGGCGGGCAGGCTAAGAATGACGTAGAAAAGGTTGCTTAACCGTTTTTGAATCGCTAGCATGTTTTTCGTTTGTTGGTGAGCCAAGCTTAGGGTTGATAAAGCACCATAGCACTACGCCCCGGCACCTGCAAGTCCTTGGCGTTAACCTGGCCAATACCAGAAGGCTTTACCTGCGTACCATCCAGCGCAATAGTCCACTCCCCCTTTGGCAAGTTTACGCTTTGGTACTCGGCATCCCCATTGAGGATGACCAGTATGTTGGACCATTCATCCCCATTGGCGTTGCCGCTGATGGTGTAGGCAATCAAATTGGGGTGCTTGGTTTCTAAAAAACGCAAATGTTTTTGGACCTGGCCCTGCGTCTTCATCCGGAAAGCCGGGTGGGCTTTGCGCAGCGCGATCAGCCCTTTGACATAATTGTGTACCCCAGCATACTCGACCTTGCGCGCCCAATCGATCTGATTGATGCTGTCTGGAGATTCATAAGAGTTTTCCACCCCATTTTTAGTCCGCAGAAATTCGGAGCCGGCGTGCAAAAAGCTAATGCCTTGCGAGGTAAGCACGGTGGCTAGTGCTAACTTGTGCATCTTGAGCCGTTCGGCCTTCAGTTCATCCTCGCAGGAAATCTCCAAACGGTCCCATAGTGTATGATTGTCGTGGCAGGAGACATAAGTGACCGTCTGAGTGGGGTGGGCGGCCCAAGGTGCATCGGAGTAGGCTACAGAGTCATAGTTCACCTGCGGGTGTTGTGTCGAAGCTACGATGCCAAATTTCACATCCTCCTTACGCCCCGGCTCATCACTGGCAAAAGCCCGCTCGTCGTGCACAAACACGCTGCCTTTGATACCGTCTCTGATATCATCGCTGAAGGCAGCAAGCCCTGGCATTTGCGCCGTATGTGCCTTTAAAGCCCGATGTTCTACCGGCAACGGACTGTCGCCCGCCGTCCAGCCTTCACCGTAGACAATGATGGTAGAGTCGATTTCGTGCAAGGCCTCCGTAACGGCGTTCATGGTTTCAATATCGTGGATGCCCATCAAGTCAAAGCGGAACCCGTCAAGGTGGTACTCCTCCACCCAGTATTTGACGGACTCGATGATAAACTTGCGCATCATCGCGCGCTCCGAGGCCGTTTCATTGCCGCAGGCCGAAGCGTCAGAAAAGCTGCCGTCTTCATTTTGGCGGTAGTAGTAACCCGGCACTAACTGATTGAACAAAGAGGTTTCCGTCCAGCCAGTATGGTTGTACACCACATCCAACACTACGCGCAGGCCTTTATCGTGCATAGCTTTCACCATGGTTTTAAATTCCCGTATACGGGTGGCGCCATCAGCCGGGTCGGTAGCATAGCTCCCCTCAGGCACATTATAGTTTTGCGGGTCGTATCCCCAGTTGTAGCGGTTTTCTGCCAACTTCGTCTCGTCAATCGAGCGGTAGTCAAAGGAAGGCAGCAGATGGACATGAGTGACCCCCAACTCAGCGATATGGTCTAGCCCGGTAGCGACACCCTCCGGGCCCGTGGTGCCGGTTTCGGCCAACCCCAGAAACTTGCCTTTGTGCGGTATGCCAGAATTGGAATGCTGAGAGACATCGCGCACGTGCAGCTCGTAAATAATAGCATCTGTACGGCTGCCCAAGGCGGGGCGTTGGTCCTCATCCCACCCTTCCGGATTGGTCGCGGCCATATCGACGACCTGCCCCCGCATGCCATTCGTGCCCACAGCTTTGGTGTAAGGGCCGGGCACTTCGTCTTGCCACTCGCCCTCTATTTTCACTTGGTAAGCATAGTAAGTCCCTAGCAAATCCTCCGCAAAGCGGGCGGTCCAAGTCCCTTTTGCTGCCCGTTCCATCTCCGTGGTACGGCTTGGTTCGCCCCCCAGCGGCTGTTCGTAAAAATGCAGGCGCACCGCCTCGGCGGGCGGCGACCATAGCCGAAAAACAGAAGCCTCCGGGCTGTAGGTAAGCCCTAGGTCACGGCCTTCGTAAACGGGGTAATCGTCGTAAGAATCGTAATCTGGAGCGCCGGTCTCCTGGCAGGCAACGGTCATGAAAATGGCTATTAGCAAGGTTAGGAACTTGGTCATCGGAATTAGGTTTTGGGCTAAAAATAAGGAAAGTTAGCGGAATTATTTCTCCACGACCAGATTGTAATAAGAAGCTGACAAACCGCCCCACAGGCCGAGACCGCCTACTACGTTAGACTCCACAAGGGTATAGCTAGAGAATGGGCCTTGATTGGCGGTATTGAACTCCAGGGTATTCCAAAAATCATACTGTGCCTTGTCTATATTAATCCACTTGACCTCTACCGTATCGCCTACCGTGTACAAGCCGAAGGTTTCGATATCCAAATCCGGATTACCCCGTGGCTCCGGCCGGAACAACGGGAACTCGAACGTCTGCCCGTCAAACAGCCGGTCGTCCACTACCGAAGCAGCCGGGCTGACGATGGGCCCGCCGTTGATGCCCATCTGGTAGCGGTAGAAATTGGCTTCGCCCCCCGGGTCGGAAATCAGGCCAATCAGGCGAGCCAGGGTGTCCACCGGCTCACCGGGCACTTCACGGAAGTCAAATTCGTTTACCGGCACATGCGGTGGGATGCTAGTCGCCGCGTATACCTCCTGCCCTTCTGCTTCAATCCACAGCTCGTAGGTTTTGCCCTCCTCGCCGAGCATGGAAAAGGTCAAGTCCGTATACAAACAAATATTAAAGCCGATGCTGTCGAGCGGCAAGCCCAGAAAAGCAGCAGCTAATTGTTTTTGCTGGGCGTCGAGCTCATCGAGGCAAACCTCCTGCAAAGCAACGGTGTCTTCCCCGTCGGACACCCGGATCTCCGCGCCAGATACAAAATTGGCGTTGAAATCTTCGGCGTTAAATTCGGTGAAAAACGGCACGGAACGCGTCAATAAAAGATAGGGCGGCCTGGCGCGTTCGCCCGCTTCAATATAGCCTTCCACCACTAGTTGCGGCTCCAGCTCAGCATTGTCTGGCACAAAGGGCTTTTCGCAAGACCAGAGTACCAATACGAAAAAACATAAAACAGCCCACTTTTGCATAACACCTTGATTTCAATTATCCAAACAGCCGCAGTTTGCCGAAGTTGCAAAAAGCGTGTGCCCAAAATCAACATTTGACCAAGTCTGCTATTTAACGTATATTTCGGTATCCAAAACTCAACATCACTCCTATGGCAAGTTTCAAACTCAACATCAACGGCAGTGCAAAAACCGTGGAAGTCGCTCCGGACACGCCCGTGCTCTGGGTACTACGCGACCACCTGCAACTGGTTGGCACCAAATACGGCTGCGGCATCGGGCAGTGCGGCGCCTGCACCATCCACCTCGACGGTAAGGCGATGCGGTCTTGCTCCCTTCCCGTCTCCGCTGTTGGCGATAAGCCCATCACCACCATTGAGGGCCTTTCGGCAAATGCCGACCATCCCGTGCAGCAAGCTTGGCTAGAGCACGACGTCCCACAGTGCGGCTACTGCCAAGCGGGGCAAATCATGACCGCCTCCGCCCTGCTGCAACGCAACCCCCGCCCCTCCGACTCGGAAATCGAAGCTGCTATGCACGGCAACCTCTGCCGCTGCGGCACCTACACCCGTATTAAAAAAGCGGTAAAGACCGCTTCCAAAAATATGGGCTAAACACTCTTTCACTAACTAAGAAACTTCCATCATGTCAATCATAAAAACCACTCACAACCGAAGATCTTTCCTAAAAGTATCCGCTGCGGCCGGCGGCGGTATGCTGCTCGGCTTTGGCTGGCTCT
Source organism: Bacteroidota bacterium (assembly GCA_009908745.1). Taxonomy (GTDB): domain Bacteria; phylum Bacteroidota; class Bacteroidia; order Chitinophagales; family Saprospiraceae; genus Phaeodactylibacter. Next base: position 558 of record JAAAOU010000446.1, on the reverse strand, counting down.
CTTCCTGCACCCGCGAGCCGGAGACCGGCCTGGAAATCCCCGAGGAATGGACGGACATCAACGCCTTTCTGAAAATAGGCGACAACGGCGTGGTGACCATCATGTCCCCCAACCCGGAAATCGGCCAGAACGTCAAAACCTCCATGCCGATGATCGTGGCCGAAGAACTGGATATCGACTGGGCAGACGTCATCGTAGAACAAGCCGGGCTGGATACGGAGAAATACACCCGCCAAGTCGCCGGTGGCAGCCAATCCATCCGCCAAGGCTGGAAAACCCTGCGCACAGCCGGCGCCACCGCCCGTCATATGCTGATGCAAGCGGCCGCTGAACAGTGGGACGTCCCCATGAGCGAGCTCTCCACCGAAAATGGGGTCATCAAGCACGGAAAAAGCGGCCAGGAAACGGGTTACGGAGACGTGGCAACCGCCGCCGCTTCCCTCGATGTGCCCGAAGAAGTGGAGCTGAAAGACCCTAAAGATTTCAAAATCATCGGCACCAGCCGCAAAAACGTCGACGCCAAAGAGATTGTCACGGGCAAGCCTTTGTTTGGCTTGG
>JAAAOU010000071.1 GCA_009908745.1 Bacteroidota bacterium | reverse complement strand
GCTGCTTGTTATCAACTTCATCTTCATCACGGCTTTTTCCCTGATGACGGTTTCTGTGACCTTACTGTGGGAAGAGCACTACGGCTTGAACGAGGAGCAAGTCGGTTATACCTTTGCGTTTCTGGGAGTGGTGACGGCCATCGTGCAAGGCGGCTTGGTAGGTTGGGCCTCTCGTACTTTCGGGGACCGCAAATTGCTCATCGCCGGTTACATCCTGATGTTTTTTGGCTTGACCGCCCTGCCTTTCATCCCGGTGGCTTACTTCGTGCCGCTGGAGCTGCTGGCTATTGTTATTATTGCTTTGGGCAATGGCGCTTTGACACCCACGATCGCTTCTTTGCTTTCCAAAAATGCGGCAGAAAACGAGCAGGGCAGGATACTCGGCTTAGGGCAATCCGTAAGCTCCCTTGGCCGGGTGGTAGGGCCGTTCCTGGGCGGCTGGCTGTACGGCATTTACTACACCTACCCTTACATCGGCAGTGGTGCGCTGATGCTGGTTTGCTTGTTCCTCGCTGCAAGATTGGTCCGGCGGATGGCAAGCGGGCAGGCGGTGCCGGCCGCCGGACGTGCGAACTAGTGTTAGGGGTTCTGGATTGAATAGTCAGCTAACGGTGTGCCTCACCACTTGATTTACGCCTCTGCCTTTGGCGTGTTGAAATTCATTGGCGGGAAATTTGTGGGTTCCGGTTCGCCGATCGGCCCGTGCTGCGCTTCGTACTTTTGGATATTCTCCCCTAGGGCTTGCATCAAACGCTTGGCGTGCTGCGGCGTGAGGATGACGCGAGACTTCACTTTGGCTTTTGGCACGTTGGGCACGAGGCGCACAAAGTCTACCACAAATTCAGAATTGGAATGCGAGATGATGGCCAAGTTGGAGTAAGTCCCCTCGGCTACATCTTCCGGCAATTCGATATTCATTTTATTTTGGGCTGGATTTTGCTTCTTGTCAGACATGTTCTGGAATATTTTTGTGAAAACTAAAGTGCGCAATATCGGAATTATGAACGGGAAATAAAACCGTCCTTTGTGAACGAATACAACTATCATGCATAACTACTTCAAAGACAACCAATCGCTGTGGGACGATTGGGCGGGCTTCCACCCGGAGACGCCCTTTTACGATATGGCAGCTTTCCGGGCGGGGGCTTCTTCCCTCAAGCCTATCGAACGCGAGGCCTTGGGGGACGTCCAAGGCAAAAGCCTGCTCCACTTACAGTGCCACTTCGGGCAGGACACGCTCTCTTGGGCGCGGCTGGGGGCGGAAGTGGTTGGGGTCGACTTTTCCAAGACCGCCATTGACAAAGCTCGAGCGCTGAACGAGGAGCTAGGCTTGTCCGCTGAATTCGTACAGGCCAATGTACTGCAGCTGTCCGGCAAGCTCAACCGGCAATTCGACATCGTATTTACTTCTTATGGCACTATTGTTTGGCTGCCGGAGCTGGAAACTTGGGGCAGGGTCATTGCCGAGCACCTCAAGCCCGGTGGGGTATTTTACATGGCAGAATTCCACCCCGCTATGTACATGTTTGACTTTGAAAGCGGGCGCTACGCCTACAGTTACTTTAATGAAGGCGAACCTTACTCAGAGCAAGCAACCGGCTCTTACGCGCATCCGGAAGAAGGCAACACGCGCACGGAGCATACTTGGAGCCATAGCTTGGCGGAGATATTCAGCGCGCTGCTTCATCAGGGCTTACGGCTAGTTGATTTTCAGGAGTACCCTTATTCGCCTTATAACTGCTTCCCCAATATGGAGGAAATTGGGCTGGGGAAGTTTCAGTGCAGGGAGCTGCGGGGGGCGCCGCATTTGTATACGGTTAAGTTTGGGAAGGTTGAAGGGTTAGAAAGTTGGGAAAGTTGAAGGGTTGAAAAGTTGGGAAGGTTCAAGGGTTGAAAAGTTGGGAAGGTTCAAGGGTTGAAAAGTTGAAAGGTTGAAGGGTTAGAAAGTTGAAAGGTTGAAGGGTTGGGAAAGTTGAAGGGTTGAAAAGTTGGGAAGGTTCAAGGGTTGAAAAGTTGGGAAGGTTCAAGGGTTGAAAAGTTGAAAGGTTGAAGGGTTAGAAAGTTGAAAGGTTGAAGGGTTGGGAAGTTGAAAGGTTGAAAAGTTGGGAAGGTTCAAGGGTTAGAAAGTTGAAAGGTTGAAGGGTTGGGAAGGTTGAAGGGTTGAAAAGTTGGCGATCCGTTCAGCCCACCTTTTAACTTTACAACTTTCCCAACCTTTTAACTCTCAAATGTTCCATTTTTTCCAAAAACAGTTCCATCGCTTGACGTTTGGCTTCATCAAGTTCGTAGCTGATGTAGCGGGTGAAGTACGCTTCGAGGTCAAAGGCAGGGTCCGGAGAGGGGAGGAGGTACATCAATTGCGGGATTTGCGCGACGCCCTGCCGCATGGCTTCATTAAAGGCTTCTTGGAAACGGCCGGGTATAGGCCGGTTGCTGACCCAGGCGGCGAAGACAAATGGCAATCCGGTGTGTTTCATCCACACTTCGCCCAAGTCGTAGGTATAGCGGAACTGCTTTTCCAGCCCGATGGTGCGGTCGCCGATCACCAAGCCGGCTACCCGCCCGCCGATTTGCTTGATGTAGCCCTCTTGCGCGGGTACCAGTTTAGGGGCGGTTTTCCAATAATCTCGCAGCAGCAGTTTGGTCAGCGCCACGGAAGTCCGGGAATGATGGTCGAGGTAAATCGCTTTGGCCTCTTCGATCGGGCAGTTGCTGTAGAGGCATACCGTCTTGACTGCGCCTACCGTGCCGATGCAATAATCCGAGACGATCCTTGGCCGATCTATTTCCGGGATAATGGCTACGGGCACTAGCGCTAAGTCGGCTTCCCCATCCCTTAGTTTTTGCGCGCAGACTGAAGGGACGTTCAGCTCCAGGCGTATATCGTTGGCAATCGGGCTATTGAGCAACCCATACAGCAGCGGTTTGGTATTCAGGTAACTGACCGCCGTCACATTGAGTTTTTCCATCAACCAATCTTGATTTTAAGCTGATCGAGGTGGGTCAGGTCGTTTTGCAGCAGGAATTCGTACTGCCGGTCTTGATAGGCGGCTTTGTAGAGGCCGGTATTGGAATGCTTGTAGTTGTTCATTCTCGTCAGCGACTGTTCTTGCAGCAAACACATTAGCGCCCGCATGGCCCGGCCGTGGGAGCAGACTAGGATGCGCTCTTCTGGCCGCTGGCTGAGGGCATGAACAAAGCCAGACAAGCGCCTCCCTAAATCAGCGGCACTTTCCGCCCCTTCCAGCCGGGCATCGAGGTCGCCGGATTCCCAGGCTTCCATCATGTGCTTGTACTGTAGGTGCATTTCGGGCGTGCTTTTCTGCCCTTCGTGCTTGCCCCAGTTGATCTCATTGATCTCGGGAAATTGCTCCCAGGGCAAGCCGGCTTTGATGAATGGCGCCATCGTTTCGTGCGTGCGCTTCAACTGCGAGGTCAGCACGACTTCGAAGCCGCTTTGGTAATAGTGCTCGTAAAAAGCTTTGGCCTGCAGCCGGCCGGTATCGTTTAAACTCGTGTCTACGCCCTGCCCCTGCACGATGCCGTTTCGGTTGTAGTCGGTCTCGCCGTGGCGGACGATGTATACGGTTTTTTCCATCTTATCGGTTTACAACGGGTAGGGAAACATATCCCTTGTAGACCTCATCCTCCTCGAAGACGTGGTCGGTATAATCTTGTATGACATTATAAAGCGTGTCGCGCTCGATTGGTTGACGCCCGACTGCGCGGATCAGGTTGACCAGCTCGCGGGTGCTCATTGCCGGTGTCTGTTCTTCTGCGCCCGCCATGGAGTAGATCTTGGTCGTATCGTCAATGGTACCATCGATATCATCCACCCCGAAAGACAGCAGCATCTGCGCGGTGGTACGTCCGATCATCGGCCAATACGCTTTCACATGGTCGAAGTTGTCGAGGTAGATCCGGCTGATGGCGTACATGCGCATGTCTTCGATGACGGTGGACTCTGGCACGTGGCTCATCTGATTGCCTTCATTGCGGAATTTCAGCGGGATGAAAGTTTGGAAACCGCCCGTCTTGTCCTGCAAAGCCCGCAGTTTTTCCAGGTGGTCGATACGGTGCTCGAACTGCTCGATATGGCCGTAGAGCATGGTCGCATTGGAGCGGCGGCCTAGCTCGTGCCAGATTTCGTGGATGCGCAGCCACTGCTCGCCGCTGCATTTGCCGCCCGCGATTTGATCGCGGATCTCGGGGTGGAAAATCTCGGCCCCGCCGCCCGGCATGCTGTCGAGGCCGGCTTCCTTCATCAGTTTCATGCCCTCCTCGTAGCTGAGCTTATCTTTTTTGAAAATGTAGTGGTACTCTACCGGTGTCAGCGCCTTCACATGCAGCTCCGGCCGGTGCGTTTTAATAGCGCGGAAGAGGTCGCTGTAGAATTGAACGTCGTACTGCGGCAACACCCCGCCCACAATGTGCACCTCTGTGACCGGCTCA
>JAAAOU010000519.1 GCA_009908745.1 Bacteroidota bacterium | reverse complement strand
GAATCTGGTTTTCATAGCCACATTTTTATATCAAACGTCAGTTCTTGCTGTCTGGTTGGTGGTCGATGGCCCATTCCAGCAGTGCATCCTCGGCGCGCAGTTGTTGCTCCCGTGTCGGCTTCACAATGGCATGGGGCATGAGTAGGTGGGGGGTGCCGGGCCTAGGGCGGAATTTGTACCAATTGGCGATAGAGATTTCTACACCTGTATTCGGCAGGGTTATTCTTGATACTACGGAATTGCCGGCCGGTTTGGTGCTCTTGGCCAAAAACTGCTGGAAAGAGCAGGCACTGCAGCAAGCGGAGATGAAAAATAGTATGAATAGGCGCATGAATATAAGGTTTAATTCGTGTCAGGCTCGCCCCAGTTGCCGGAAAAAAGCCAAGAAAGTTGGGAATAACCGGCGAAATGAATAATTTGCCTGTCCAATTCGTGACACTCCCAATATAATTACGTCTACAAGGAAAAATAATTTTAAAATAAACATCAAATTTGGACCCACTATGAAATTTGAGATTTTCCAAAGCGAAAAAAGCAAAGAGTATTACTTCCGCTTGAAAGCCAGAAATGGCCAAGTAATCCTCTCCAGCCAAGGGTACTCCGGCAAGTCCGGCTGCAAGAACGGCATCGAAAGCGTAAAGAGTAACGCGACGAACGACGAACGCTACGAGCGCAAAGAGGCCTCCAATGGCAAGTTTCACTTCAACCTCCTAGCCGGCAACAAGCAGATCATCGGCTCCAGCCAAATGTACGCTTCCAAATCTGGCATGGACAAAGGTATCGAATCGGTGAAGTCAACCGCGCCGGAAGCTACCATAGAAGACACGACGGTAGAAGCTTAGCCTTTACCGTTCCTCTATTTGCAGCCTGCTCTGGCCATCGCCTCGGCAGGCTGTTGTGTTTTCCCAGAACGATTTCGGGGAGTGTACACTAAACTGTGTCTACTGAAACTCTACTGTTGCTAATCTACTGAAAGTCATGTTCTGCGTCTTCCGCGTCTTTGCGTGCGACACACCTTTTTGAATACCCCCCGATTTCGCCCCTTTAGTACCAGCGAATGATTTGCGCTTTTCCTACCTTTGCCACAAAACCAAGCTGAGATGCCAAGCCTTGCCAACGCCCTGATGGAAACCCGGTTTAACCTGCCCGGCCAGACTCACTTTTACCGCGGCAAAGTCCGGGATGTGTACACCGTAGACGATCTGCTTGTGATGGTCGCCTCCGACCGGATTTCCGCCTTTGACCATGTGCTGCCCCGCGCTATTCCGTACAAAGGGCAAGTCCTGAATCAGGTGGCTACCTACTTTTTAGAAGCCACGGCCGATATCGCGCCTAATTGGATGGCTGCTGCGCCTGACCCCAATGTGACTGTGGGCATAGCCTGCGAGCCGTTCAAGGTGGAAATGGTCATCCGCGGCTACTTGGCGGGCCACGCTTGGCGGGAGTACCGGGCGGGCAAACGCGAACTCTGCGGTGTGCCTATGCCCGATGGCATGCGCGAAAGCGACCCTTTCCCGGCCCCCATCATCACCCCCGCCACCAAAGCCGAGGAAGGCCACGATGAGGATATTAGCCGGGAAGACATTCTACAGCAAGGCATCGTCAGCCCCGAAGACTACGAGCAGCTTGAGGCTTATACCCGGGCTTTGTTCCAGCGCGGCACTGAAATGGCCGCCGAACAAGGGCTGATCTTGGTAGACACCAAGTACGAATTTGGAAAGCGGGACGGCAAAATTTACCTGATAGACGAAATCCACACCCCGGACAGCTCCCGCTACTTTTACGCCGAGGGGTACGAAGAACGCCAGGCCAGGGGCGAGCGCCAGAAACAACTCAGCAAAGAATTTGTACGCGAGTGGCTGATGGAGCACGGCTTTCAGGGCCTAGAAGGGCAAATGATGCCCGTCATGCCGGATGCCTTCGTAGAGCGGGTTTCGGAACGCTACATCGAATTGTATGAACGGTTAACCGGCCAAGCTTTTCAACGGGCGGATACCGCGCAGATTGAAAACCGCGTACAGCAGAATATTGAGCGCTACTTATCCAGCCAGTAATGCAGTTGCTCCAGTAGTTGGCGGCACTGCCGTTCCGCGTAGCTGCGATAGTAATGCCCTTCCGGCAGCTTTTCTAGCCACTGCAGGCCTTCCTCAGTATACTGCAACGCTTTCGTCAACATCTGCTCATCCGTCACTTCGGCGGCCTGGTACAAGGCAATAGCGTGGTTGATGTGCAAGCGCGCCAGTAGTTGCTGCTGCCAGTCCTGCAACTCCACCCATTCCGCAGCTTCCCGTGCCATCCGGATCGCCCGCTGTTGGAGCGGCATCAAGGCGGTGGTGCTGTCTGCCAAGGCCAAAGCTTCTGCTTGCTCGTCCAGATGCACGGCATAATCCAGCATAGCGTGGGCAAGTTGCTCTTGGTTGTCAACGCTAGGGTGAAAGTCGTAAGCCTGCCGCATTTTGCGCAGTTGCTGCTCGGCGGAGGGAAGCCGAAGTTGGTGCCGAATGCTGTCTGCGTAGGCCATACAGCTATCGGCTCGCGAGAGGTAAGCCTGCACCTGCGACACGCTGCTCGTGAATTGCTCGGCAGAAACGGGGCAGGGGAGGAGTTGCCACATCGGTTGCTGCGGCAAGTGATTGAGTACGAAAAGAGCGGGCGGGGTGTCAAAGTAGGAAGTCTCAAAACGGGTCGTCAGCTCGTCCGCTGAGCTCGCCCAGGTGGCATCTACGAGTAACCACCGGCCGTCGGCGTACACCGCATTCCAGCTGTGGTTGGCTTCGGGGGGCAGCTCACGGCTGTCTAGCTTGGTCCGCACATAGCCGTCAACAATTGCACAGCGCAGCCCCCCGTAGCCGCAGAGGGCTTTAAAGAGGCGGGCGTAATCCATGCACAACCCCCGGCGCCGCTGCAAAATATCCCGGATGCTCTGGTTGATGCGCTTGCCCCGGCGGGCGGCGGCATCGTCGTACCGCAGGTAGTCTACTACCCAGGTGAAAAATGCGCGGGCCCGTTCGGCCTCTGTTTCTGCCGGTGCCGCCAGGTACTCCGCAAGGGCAGGTAGGTCCTTCGATAGCTCCGATGGGGCCTTTTGCGCATGGCGGTCTATGGATTGGTATTGCGCACGCGAGGTGAAGGCGATCAGGAGCAGGGCAGTAATCCAGCACAGTTTGAGTTTGGGTCTCATTTTGGAATACGGTCAATTAATCACAGGGGCGCACTCGTCCGTTTCAAGCGGGCAGTGCAGGCTACTTTTTGTACAACACCCCCAACTGACAGAATGATGTAGGGCTGTAGCAATTTGCCGGAGGAAGTATCGTAGCGATGAGCAATTTGGCGGTAGCGATGGTCCCTTTCTTGAAGATGAGGGGCAAGCTGACAAGATTCACTTACGACAAGCTTTACTAAGCGGGGATTCGTATGTATATTGCCCGTATGAAAGCAATAATTCCAGTGGCTGGCGCGGGCACCCGGCTCCGGCCGCTGACGTATACACAGCCCAAGCCCCTCATACCCGTAGCGGGTAAGCCCATCATATCGTTCATCATCGATCAGTTGATGGAGGTCGGGATCAAGGACTTTGTGTTCATCATCGGCTACTTGGGGGAAAAGATCAAAAACTACGTGGATAAGGAGTATCCCGGCATCAACCGGCAGTACATTACGCAGGAGGTGCGCTTGGGGTCCGGGCATGCCGTGTGGACAGCCCGGGAGCTGGTGCGCCCGGACGAGGAGGTGGTCATCTTTTTTGGCGATACCATTATAGATGTCGATTTTGCGAAAGTAGTGAACAGCGAAGCCTCTTGCCTTTGCATTAAAAAGGTGCATGACCCCCGGGAATTTGGCGTGGTGGAATTTGACCGCAACCACAATATTAAGCGGGTGGTAGAAAAGCCTAAAATCCCAAAATCGGATATGGCCATGGTCGGCTTTTACAAGGTGCGGCGAGCGGGGGACTTGATGCAGGCCTTGGATTTCAATATCAGCCACAACATCCGCTCCAATGGGGAATTCCCCTTGACGGACGCTTTTATGCGCATGATTGAAAAAGGGTCCGAGTTTACGACGGAGGTTGTGGACAATTGGTTTGACTGTGGGAAAAAGGAGGTGCTGCTGGACACGAATGCGGTATTCTTGGGCCGCGCCGGCTATGCCTCCGAGGTGAATCCAGCGGATTATGGCAACACCATCTTCATTCCGCCGGTCAGCATTGGCTTCAATTGCAAAATTGATAATTCTATCATTGGGCCGCACGTGACTATTGGCAATAACGCCCGTATCAGCCATACCATTATCCGTGATTCTATCATTGGCAACTACGCGCACATCAAAGAAGTTATTTTGCAGCGTTCGGTGGTAGGCAACGATACCGCGATCACTGGGTTGCGGCAGAGCCTCAACTTGGGGGACAACACGGAAATCGACTTCAGTTTGCCCCGGAGCTAGAAGCGGCCGAACCGTCACAAAAATGTAAAAGAGCGATGTGCGCCCCTGCTAAACCGTACCCATCACACGGCTTATGCGTTTCATCAACTCGGAAACAATTGCGTATGTAACCCCATTTCACTACTATAGTGCTGGGCATTATTAACGCCCGTCGAAAAAGAGAAAGACTTTCATGGCTATTTGGATAGGCTTCATCGCCTTAGTTTGTGTACTGCTTGCCCTAGATCTAGGGGTTTTCAACCGTAAAGCTCACGCTATAGGTACAAAAGAGGCGTTGTGGTGGACGGCATTCTGGGTTGCGTTGTCCCTGCTTTTTAGCTTTGCCATACACTATCTATACGGCAATGGTTGGGTCGCCAACCCCGATGGCTTGAGTAGCCGGGAGGCGGTGCTGAAATACCTGACGGGCTACTTGGTCGAAAAGTCGCTGAGCTTGGATAACATCTTCGTCATCGCCATGATTTTCACCTACTTCCAAGTCCCCAACAAGTACCAGCACCGGGTCCTGTTTTGGGGGATTCTAGGGGCCTTGATCTTTCGGGGGGTCATGATCTTCTTAGGCGTCATCCTGATTACCAAATTTTCTTGGCTGACGTATATTTTCGGCGCATTTCTACTGTATTCCGCTTACAAAATGTGGACGTCTAATGAAAGTGTGCACCCGCACAGCAATCCGGTGATCAAATACGTAAGCCGGCTTTTCCCCGTGACTAAAGAATTCCACGGGGAGCAGTTTTTCGTGCGCCGGAGGCATATCTTGGCCACCACGCCGCTATTCATCACCTTGCTTGTGGTGGAGACCACCGACATCATGTTTGCTTTCGACAGCATACCGGCGATTTTTGCGATTACGACAGACCCTTTCATCGTTTTTACGTCTAATATTTTTGCCATTTTGGGCTTGCGTTCCCTTTATTTTGTGCTGGCTTCTGTACTGGATAAATTCAAGTATTTGCAGCATGCCCTAGTCTTCATACTGGCTTATGTAGGTGTGAAAATGCTGCTCGTGCATCACGTGCACATCCCGGAGTGGTTATCCTTGTCGGTTATTACCGTTTCCCTGACGGCGGGCGTACTCGTTTCCCTCTATATGCAGCCTGAATCAGCAGATACTTCCGGCAAAGAGGAAGTGGCAGACACACCGGAAAACGAAGAGGCCGCTGCTTCCTCGCAGCCGGAAGGATAATCGTGCTGCCCGGCTGTGAAGAAGGCCACCGGATTGACTTGATCGCCAGCCATAGTTTTTTTCTATCCAGTTGTTTTTATCATCACTCAAATGATATGTTGTTGAACCCCTAACTCCCTGCCGTTCAACAAAACACCCCCATTTATGCCCACTGACGGAGTAGTGACAAAAGTCACCCAAATGGCCTGATAATGGTCATCCGTCACCCCTGCCTGCGCCTATATCTTGCACCAAAATTGGTGAAAAAAGCCTCACTCGGGGCAAAACACATAGACACAGGTATGAAGATTATCATCCTTCTCATCATTGTGAGCCTAATAGTGGCTCTAGGCTTCCTCAGTGCCTTTTTATGGGCAGTGCGTAGTGGGCAATACGACGATGACGTCGGCCCGGCGGTGCGCATCTTGTTCGACGAGGGTTCGGAGCCGGCCACAGAGGAAAACAGTCAAACAAAAACAACATCAAAAAAATCTTAACCTAATGGCACAAGTAGAGCAATTTAAGTACGATAATGCCATCGTCCGAAAGTTCGCCTACGCGACACTGGTTTTCGGTGCCGTGGGGATACTGGTGGGGCTTTTAGCAGCCCTGCAGCTGGTGTTCCCGGCGCTGAACTTCAGCACAGCTGAGACGACCTATGGCCGTATCCGCCCGCTTCACACTAACGCGGCGATCTTTGCCTTTGTCGGCAACGGCATTTTTATGGGAGTTTACTACTCGCTACAACGTCTGCTCAAGACGAACATGTACAGTAAGTTCCTCAACGAATTTCATTTTTGGGGCTGGCAAGCCATCATTTTATCGGCTGCCATCACCCTGCCGCTGGGCTTAACGAGCTCACACGAGTACGCCGAGCTGGAGTGGCCTATTGATATTGCGATTGCCTTAGTATGGGTCGCATTCGGCGTCAACATGTTCGGTACTATCCTTAAGCGCCGCGAGAACCACCTTTATGTAGCCATTTGGTTCTACATCGCAACTTGGGTGACCGTAACGGTGCTGCACATCGGCAACAACCTGGAAATTCCAGTAAGCATGTGGAAGAGCTACCCGGTTTTCGCTGGTGTTCAGGATGCGCTGATTCAGTGGTGGTACGGCCACAACGCCGTGGCATTCTTCCTGACAACCCCTTATCTGGGCTTGATGTACTACTTCTTGCCCAAAGCGGCTAACCGCCCGGTATACTCTTACAAGCTGTCCATCATCCACTTTTGGGCGCTGATCTTTATCTACATCTGGGCTGGCCCGCACCACTTGCTGTACACCTCTTTGCCGGACTGGGCACAGTCTTTGGGTACGGTATTCTCCATCATGCTGATCGCCCCTTCTTGGGGAGGTATGCTGAACGGCCTGCTGACCCTGCGTGGGGCCTGGGACCGCGTGCGGCAAGACCCGGTACTGAAGTTTATGGTAGTAGCGGTGACGGCTTACGGTATGTCTACCTTTGAAGGCCCGATGCTGTCTATCAAGTCCGTCAACGCCATCAGCCATTTTACGGACTGGACTATAGGCCACGTACACATCGGTACGCTGGGCTGGAACGGCTTCCTGACCTTCGGTGTGCTGTACTGGTTGATCCCGCAAATGTTTAAGACTAAGCTTTATTCTCAGAAGCTGGCCAACGCGCACTTCTGGATTGGCACGCTGGGTATCCTCTTCTACGCCATCCCGCTGTACTGGGCTGGCTGGACACAGTCCTTGATGTGGAAGCAGTTTACACCCGACGGTTTCTTGCAGTACGGCAACTTCTTGGAGACCGTGACGCAGATTGTCCCGATGTACGCTTTGCGTGCGCTGGGCGGCACGCTGTACGTTGGCGGTTACTTCATCATGCTGTACAATATCATCAAGACGATCCGAGCGGGTTCCTTCCAAGCTTACGAATCTGCCGAGGCGCCGGCACGTGTCGCCACGGCAGGCGCCCACAAAGGCGAGTACTGGCACCGCTGGATTGAGCGCCGCCCGGTACAACTGCTGATTGGCGCGACGATCGCCATCCTTATCGGTGGTATGGTAGAAATTTTCCCGATGGTCATGATTGGCGATCAGGTGCCGAAGATCGAATCCGTCAAGCCTTACACCGCACTGGAGCTGCAAGGCCGCGATATCTACATCCGCGAAGGCTGTGTCGGTTGCCACACACAGATGGTACGCCCCTTCCGTTCGGAAACGGAGCGCTACGGTCCGTACTCCAAGTCGGGCGAGTTCATCTACGACCGCCCATTCCTGTGGGGCTCTAAGCGTACGGGGCCAGACTTGCACCGCCTCGGCAATAAGTACCCGGATAGCTGGCACTACAACCACATGCTGGATCCGGAGAGTATGTCCCCGGGCTCTATCATGCCGCCTTACCCTTGGCTGATAGAGGACGACTTGGACAACAGCTTGCTGCCGGCCAAAATCAGCGTACTGCGCACCTTGGGCACGCCTTACCCAGAAGGGTACGAAGAGGAAGCCATAGCAGACGCACAGGCGCAAGCCGAAGAAATTGCCGCTAGCCTGCGCAAAGACGGCATCGAAGGCGAAAACCTGGAGGGCAAAGAAATTACTGCCCTCATCGCCTACTTGCAACGCTTGGGCACGGACATCAAGCCGAAACCACAAGCGGGCAACGAATAGAACGATTTCACGCGCCGGCTGGCTTTATAAGGCTGGCCGGCACTAAAAAGATAAAGCACCATGTTCAAATACATTCTCGAAGGCGCCGGCAACATCAACTGGATGGCGATCGCCGCTCTGCTGACCTTTATGGTCATCTTTATCACGAGCGCGGTCATGGCTTTCCGGTCCAAAGCGGGCTACCTTGACAAAATGGCGCACATGCCGCTAGAAGATTCCACCCATCCTCTAAACGTAGAAAACGATCGACATGAAAAATAAAGCACTCAAGACCCTCTCCGTAATGCTCCCGCTGCTATTGCTTTCGGCTGTAGCCTGGGCGGATGCCGCGACGGAGGAAGGGGGCAGTAACCCTTACTTTTACGACGATTTTCTGGCTTGGTCATTGGTCGCCTTGGCAGGTACTGTCGTGGTAGCCGCTCTAGTGGCGCTATTCTACCTGCTCAACGTCATGGTGAAGGTGAATCAAATCCGCATTTACCAAGAAATGGGCATCGAGGCTTATCAAGAAGCCGTCACGGAAAAAGGGCCCTCCTTCTGGGAGCGCATGTACAAAAAGTGGACCGATGCCGTACCGGTGGAAAAAGAGCAGGACGTTATGCTCGACCACAACTACGACGGTATCAAGGAGCTGGATAACAGCTTGCCGCCTTGGTGGGTTGCTATGTTCTACCTATCGATCGGTTTTGCTGTAGTCTACATGACCTATTACCACTTCACGGACGCGGGCATGAGCTCGGCCGAGGAGTACGAGCTGGAAATGGAGCAAGCCGAGAAGGCCGTACAGGCTTACTTGGCTACGCAGGCCAACCTGATCGACGAGACGAATGTGACGCCATTGGTAGACGAAACGGCACTGGCTGCGGGACAGACCATCTACAACAACAACTGCGCAGCCTGCCACGGCATGCTGGGTGAAGGTGGGGTCGGCCCCAATATGACCGACAAGTACTGGATTCATGGCGGCGATATCAAGGACATTTTCGCCACGGTCAAGTACGGTGTGCCGGAAAAGGGGATGATCTCCTGGAAAGCCCAGCTTAGTGCGGCGGACATGCACAAGGTGTCTAGTTACATCCTGACCCTGCAAGGTACGGACCCGCCCAACGCCAAGGAGCCGCAGGGCGAGCTTTACGAGCCGCAAGCGGACAACGGTGGCAGCGAGGCCCCGGCAACGGATACTACCGCGACTACCGCTACCGATGAGGAGGCACTTGGCATGAATAAATAGGCTCTTAAAAAAGGCCTAGTAAACAAACAAAAAACCGGGGAGGCCAGCAGTGGCTTCCCCAACTTCCCAACCCAATACAACACCCAGCGCCCTTTTTTGAACTCAAATAGTCGCCAAGTTATGAATACAACCGAGCCAATTCGAGACCAAGAAGAATACCGCGACAAAATCGCCACGGTAGACGATTCTGGCAAACGGGTGTGGATTTATCCTCAGAAGCCCAAGGGCCGTTTTACGAATGCGCGTACCTATGTGAGCTGGGTACTCTTGGCTTTCCTATTCGGAGCGCCGTTTATTAAAGTCAACGGAGAGCAGCTCCTGCTTTTCAATATCCTGGAGCGCAAATTCGTGCTCTTCGGCCTGGTATTCACTACGCAGGATTTCCACCTGCTGGTGCTCGCCATGCTGACCTTTATCGTGTTTATCATCCTCTTCACCGTGGTGTGGGGCCGGCTGTTTTGCGGCTGGGTGTGCCCGCAGACGATCTTTATGGAAATGGTTTTCCGAAAAATCGAGTACGCCATAGAAGGGGACGCCAACGCACAGCGGCGGCTGAACAAAGCGCCGTGGACGACCAAGAAAATCATCAAGAAAGTCGGCAAGCAAGCCATCTTTTTTGCCATCGCAGTCTTAGTGGCCAACACCTTCCTCGCCTACATCATAGGCATAGAAGAAGTGCAGCGGATTGCCACCGAGCCGGTCTCGCAGAACCTTCAAGGCTTTATCGCTATGATCTTGTTCTCCGGGGCGTTCTATTTCGTTTTCTCGTACTTGCGCGAGCAAGTATGCGTGACGATTTGCCCCTATGGCCGCCTGCAGGGGGTGATGCTCGATGAGAACTCCATCGTCGTAGCCTACGATTTTGAGCGGGGCGAGCCCAGAGGAAAGATCAAGAAGAGCCGCAAGAAGAAAAAGGCACCGCAGCCAGGCACTTCAGGAAGCGCGGCTGCTGCCGCCAACCCGGTAGCACAGATGCAAAGCGATGTCAGCGATGCCGCCACCGCAGTGGCCCCAGCAGACTGTGACGGCCCCAGCCGTAATGGCAACGGCAACCCCGCCGAAGCCATGAAAAGCAAGTTGGGTGACTGTATTGACTGTGGGATGTGCGTGCGGGTATGCCCTACGGGTATCGATATCCGTGACGGCACGCAGTTGGAGTGTGTGAACTGCACAGCCTGCATTGACGCCTGTGACGAAATTATGGATAAAGTCGGCCGGCCGCGTGGCTTGATCCGCTACGACAGCTACAATGGTATCAAGGAGGGCAAAAAGAAGCTTCTCAACCCCCGGGTAATAGCTTACACCGCCGTACTGGCCGTGCTTATACTGGTCAATGTGGTGTTGTTATCCATGCGTACAGATGTAGAGACCCTGCTGCTCCGTACTCCGGGTACGCTCTATCAGCGGGTAGACGATACTTACATCAGCAACCTGTACAACTATCAGGTCATCAATAAGACAAAAGAGGAGTTGCCGGTAGAGTTCAAGCTCGTCGGTGACATCCCGGGCCGCATCCGGCTCGTTGGCAAAAGCCCAACCGCCTCAGCGGACGAGGTGGCCGAAGGAGCACTGTTTATTGACCTGGACGCAGAAGCGCTGGAAGGCCGTAAGACCGAAGTGCTCGTGGAAGTCTACTCCAATGGGGAGTTGATCGACAAGGTGGAAACCAACTTCCTCGGGCCAGTAAAGTAACATTTTTGAGTTTTGGTTATGCATAAGGGGAGGGCGTGCTGATATAGCTGCTTTCTGAGCATACTAAGCCGCCCATCTCCCTTTTCCAAAAACGTTTTGAGGGCCGGTTCTCAAAAAAAGCCGGCACCACATTTTTCGATAACACAAATTTTAAAGCCATGAAATTCAATTGGGGAACGGGTATCGCACTGTTTTTTAGCGTCTTTGTACTCTCCCTGGTTTACCAGGTGTACCGCTCTACGCAGTATGACAACAGCCTGGTATCGGACGAGTACTATGCGGATGATCTGCGGTACCAAGAGCACTATGACAAACTGGCTAATGCGCAGGCATTGGCGGAAGATTTGAAAATACGCAACATGCAGCAGAAGGCAGAACTGGAAATCCACTTTCCGGAAGGCTTTGAACAGCTCGGAGGGGAAGTCATATTCTTTTCGCCGGCTTTTGAGTCTCGCGATTTCCGCCTGCCTGTCAAGCCGGGGGCCGATGGCGTGCAGTATATCCCCACCGAGGAACTGCCGAAAGGCAACTGGAAAATCAAAGTGGACTGGACGGGAGACGGCAAGCCTTTTTATAAAGAGCAAAGCGTAAGAATATAGCGTATGGCTATCTGGACGGCATTCACCATTGGTTTACTCGGCAGCTTGCACTGCGTAGGCATGTGCGGCCCTATTGCGCTGTCCCTGCCTTACCAAGGGCAGCAGCCTTGGCGGTCTGCCGCGAACGTAATGCTGTACAACATGGGCCGGGTCATTACCTATACGGTGCTCGGCACCCTCATTGGCATTGCGGGCCGGGGCTTTTTCTTGGCGGGGGCGCAGTCCTATATCTCTATTGGGCTGGGTATATTCCTGCTTGTGGTAGCGCTGTTTTCCATTGACGTGGAAAGCCGGCTGCTGCGTATCCCGTTTATGCAACAGCTCAATACTTGGGTGAAGCTGCAATTGGGCAAGCTGCTCAAAGGCGGCCGCAACCGGCTCTTTACCATCGGCCTGCTCAACGGCTTGCTGCCCTGCGGCTTGGTCTACGTGGCTATCGTAGGTGCCGTGAGTACGGGCGTGGTCTGGGAAAGTGCGGCTTATATGGCGGCCTTTGGCCTGGGCACCGTCCCGCTGATGTTGGCTACCGCGCTGGCTGGCCAGTTTATTACCCTCAAATGGCGGATGCGGCTGCGTAAACTGCTGCCGGTATTTCTGGTGGCTTTTGCCCTGCTTTTTATCTTCCGGGGGCTGAATTTTGATGTGCCTATCGAGTTCCGCTTCTGGGAGGATATGCAGGAGGCGCCGATGTGTCATTAGGGAAGTTGGAAGTGGGAAGTCGGAAGCTTGCCCTGAAGGCGAAACGACCGCAGAGAGTGTAGTCCTTCGGGGTGGGTCTCCTTCGCCTGTTGGCTTCGGCGACCGGAGGAAGCTTGCCCTGAAGGCGAAAACGGGCAATCGGACTTGACAAGTTTCCAGAGCGATACCCAAGCCCTTGTCAAGTCTAGTGCCGCGAACAGCCAACCGCGAACAGCGAATAGCGAACAGCAAACAGCAAGAACCATGATAAAGACAGACATATTAATCGTAGGTGCAGGGCCGGTAGGGTTGTTCACCGTTTTTGAAGCAGGCCTGCTGAAGCTGCACTGTCATATAGTAGATGCACTGCCGCAGCCGGGCGGGCAGCTGGCGGAGATTTACCCGAAGAAGCCGATCTACGATATTCCGGGCTTTGCTAGCGTCACTGCTGGCGAGCTCGTTGATAACCTGATGGAACAAATAGCGCCCTTCAAGCCGGGGTTTACGCTCGGTGAGCGGGCGGAGACTTTGGACCGGCAGGAGGATGGCTCCTTTATCGTCACTACCAGTGAAGGGACGAAAATCCATGCACCGGTCATTGCCATAGCCGCCGGGCTGGGCAGCTTCGAGCCCCGCAAGCCGCCGATTGAGAACATCGAACAGTTCGAGCACAAGGGCGTAGAGTACATGATCAAAGAGCCGGAGGACTTTCGCGATAAGCGGGTCGTGATTTCCGGTGGGGGGGATAGCGCCCTCGACTGGACGATCCACCTGGCGGATATCGCCGAGGAGATTACGCTGGTCCACCGCCGGAAAGGTTTCCGGGGCGCGCCGGATAGCGTGGAAAAAGTGCAAAAACTTGCTGCTGATGGCCGTATTCGCCTTGTCACAGAGGCACAGGTGGTGGGGTTGCAAGGAAACGGCAAGCTCAATGAGGTGTTGATCCACCACAAATCGGAGGGCGACTTCACGAGAGAGACGGACTTCTTCGTGCCATTGTTTGGGCTTACGCCTAAAATGGGGCCGCTGCAGGACTGGGGGCTAGACATCATCTCCAAAGAAGGCATTAAGGTAGATACCTTCGACTACAGCACCAACGTGCCCGGCGTATACGCTATCGGCGACATCAATACCTACCCGGGCAAGCTGAAGCTCATCCTCTGCGGTTTCCACGAAGCCACGCTCATGTGCCAGTCGGCCTTCAAACGCATCCACCCCGATCAGAAGATTAGTTTCAAGTACACTACCGTGAATGGCGTAGAGGGTTTTCAGTAACCCATAAGAACTTGTGTCAATTCACCAATTATGCCTGTGCCTTCGCTCGAAGGCATGGGCGCTTTTTGTGTGTGCAGCAAACCCAAACACAGGACTTCTTCGTGATGATTACGGCCTGCTAAGGCTTTAGTTAGCGTTAGGTTAAGAATGGTTGGATACTCCGGATAATGGGGGCTGAATATTATCTTTATCAGCAACAATTAACCCCAGGTGCTTTACCTGTACAAATTTCGCGCTTATGAAAGAGCTCATTTTACCTTTATTCTTTCTCCTTTCTTCTATTGGCCTGCAGGCTCAGAATGAGACTCCGGTCGAAGACACGATTCGGAACATAATTGCTATTGCCCCGTTAAATACCAATTTGTTTGGTACCGGGAATGCAGTCTACTACAAAAGGTTGATCAGGTTGGTCAACCCGAAAGAATTCCAAAAAGTCTATTACCGAGTGGGCTTTGGCCTCCTCAATCGGTTTACCGCGGAAGATGATGTGGATCGTCGGAGCTTCAACTTTAACCTCGGACTAGAATGGTACCGTAGATTGGGCAATTTTGGCATCACCTACGGCCCTGAAGTAGGGTATACCCGCGCATCTTTTTTCACAGAATCTATCAATCTGGAGCAGGGTAGGGTTTTCTCGCTCCCGAGTTTTTCAACAGAGCGAGATCGCAGGCTCGAAAAATCCTTTTACCGCTCCTTCAATCTCGCTTGGTTTGTCGGCTTTCGCTACCACATCGGGCAGCATTTTCAATTTGGTATTGAGAGTGCTCTAGGCTGGAGTTTTTACCGTTTGGAAGAACAGAGGGCCGACCCCACAAATTTGGAAAACTTCCAAGATAATGGTACCATCCGTGAATTAGCTGTTGGCCGATATTTCGTGCTGGAATTCAACTTCTAGTGGCCTGTGGGGGATTTTCAGGGCTTGACCAGATTGACGCATAGTTCCTATTTTTTTGACAGGTGTAGCACATACAGCGTCAATTTAAAGATGGGAGCTATGTTTTGTCAATAGTCGGCTACTACTAGGGCGGTGGCTTGGCAATCTTGGGTTGTCAGACTATATATGCTGTGTATTTGGAATCGCACTAAGCCATACCATCCAAAAGATGCTTGATATCAACCGCTCCATTATTTTCGAACCAAACGATTTTGTCCTCCAAGGAAGAGGCTGCAAGTATACGTAGCTGGCCATCCCCGTTGAAGTCGGCTATGTCCACCGAGCGTACCGCATTCTAATTTGTCGCCCCTTGGCCCGAAGTGTTAGGCGAGTAGGCCGTTTCGCTACTGCTGCCCTCTTTTGCGGAGTACCAAGCCCAAAGATGAGCACCTGCCTCCAAGTAGTGCGGCAAGCGGCTACCGATGAAGTTGATCGAAGTCATTTACGAAGCCCGCTGATTTGCCTTATATTGCTTTTCGATTATACCATTGCCATCAACCAAAATACCATGAAATACACGCCGTTCCTGTTTGTTCTGCTGCTTCTTCCCGCCTGGCTGCCCGCCCAGGCCAATGGCATGAGTGCCACCGAAATTATCGAAAAAGCAGACCAAAAAATGCGGGGCGAAAGCAGCAAAGCCACCGTCACAATGACCATCATCCGCCCCAGCTGGCAGCGGGAAATGACTATGAAAAGCTGGTCCAAAGGCAACGAGTACTCGCTCATCACCGTGACGGCCCCGGCCCGCGACAAAGGCACCGCTTTCCTCAAACGGGAAAAAGAACTGTGGAACTGGCAGCCCACCATCGACCGGACTATCAAAATGCCGCCGTCCATGATGATGCAATCTTGGATGGGCTCCGACTTCACCAATGACGACCTGGTGCGCGAGTCTTCTATTGTTATCGACTACGAGCACGAGCTGCTGGGGTCGGAGCAGATAGATGGCCGGGATTGTTACAAAATCAAGCTGACGCCCAAGCCCGATGCGCCGGTGGTCTGGGGCGAGATACTGAGCTGGATCGACAAGGAGGCCTTTATGCAGTTGAAAACAGAATTCTACGACGAGGACGGCTACCTGGTCAATACCATGCACGGCAAGAAGGTCAAAACCCTGGACGGCCGCCTGCTGCCTTCCGTCCTGGAAATGATACCCGCCGATGAGGAAGGGCATAAAACCCGTATGGAGTACGTCGATCTTGATTTTGGCGTAGACCTCGGCAAATCCTTTTTCTCTATTCAGAATATGAAACGGCTCAGCCGGTAAACATTAAGACATGATCTTACGACTTGCCTGGCGCAATATCTGGCGCAACCGCCGCCGCACTTTCATCACGGCAGCCTCCATACTGTTTGCGGTGCTTTTTGCTTCCTTTATGGAGTCGCTGCAACGCGGGGCGTGGGACAACATGATCAGTAATGTGGTCAATTACTATTTTGGCTACGTGCAGGTCCACGAGTCGGGCTACTGGGAAGAGCAGTCTATCGACAAGGCCTTCCCCCTAGTGGATTCACTGGACAGCATCGGGGAAATCGAAGAAGTGCAAGCCGTAATACCCCGCATCGAATCTTTTGCCCTGGCTTCGGCTAAAGACAACACCGCGGGCGTACTTGTGGCCGGCATAAAGCCTGAGGTGGAAGACCGGATGACGAACCTAAGCACCCGCATTGTGGAAGGTGCTTATTTGGAAACGGGTGATGAAGCAGCTCTTATGGCCAGTGGGGTGGCCGACCGCTTGTCGCTGGGCGTAGGGGATACCCTGGTGCTCATCAGCCAAGGCTTCCGGGGGGTGAATGCCGCCGGGAAGTACCCCATCAAGGGTATCGCTAAATTTGGCTCCCCTGATCTCAACAAACAGATGGTCTATTTGCCATTGCCCGTTGCGCAGTACTTCTACGGGGCAGATGGCCGGGTCACCTCATTGGCCTTGAAGCTGGAAAGCCAAGATGACATTCAGCCCGTCTTAAAAAGCTTATACCAAGAGCTGGACACTTCGGCCTACGAAGTCATGGACTGGAAAGAGATGCTGCCGGACTTGGTCGAAGCCCGTCAGCTCGACACGGCAGGTAATGTCATCGTCTACATCATCCTGTACTTGATTATCGCTTTCGGCATTTTCGGCACCATCCTCATGATGACCAAAGAGCGGGAATACGAATTTGGTGTACTGGTTTCCATTGGCCTGCAGCGCTGGCAATTGGCGCTTTCGGTATGGATAGAAGTAGTCATGCTGGGCGTACTTGGCGCTTTGTCCGGCATTTTAGTCAGCATACCGGTAGTGCTTTACTTCAAGTGGAACCCTATCCGCTTTTCCGGGGATATGGCCAGCTCGCTGGAGAAGTTTGGCTTTGAGCCTATTTTCCCCGCTACCTTTGAGCCGCAGATTTTTCTGACTCAGGCTTTGTATGTCTTTTTGGTGACAGCGGTGTTGGCCATCTATCCGATTGTCAAGATCAGGAGTTTGCAACCGGTGGAGGCGATGCGGGCTTAGTAAATTACATCGCCTTCTAAGTACTGCTGCACGTATTCCTCTATGCCTTCCTCCAAGCTGTAAAAAGGCTGGTCGTAGCCGGCCCGCCGCAGTTTGTCCATATTGGCTTCCGTGAAATACTGGTAAGTATCGCGGATGTCCGCCGGCGTATCGATGAATTGAATATTGGGCTCAAGCCCCATCGCCCGGAAGGTGTTCGTCGCCAAATCCCAAAAGGAGCGTGCGGTGCCGGTGCCCAGATTGTACAGTCCGCTCTCGGGTTGTTGCTCGTGCAGCCATTGCATCACCTTCAGCACGTCTTTTACATAAATAAAATCCCGGCTCTGCTGCCCGTCCTCGATATCGTCGCGGTGGGAGCGGAATAGTTTCATGCTGCCATTGGCTTTGACCTGCCGGTAAGTGTGGAAGATGACCGACGCCATGCGGCCCTTGTGGTACTCATTGGGGCCGTAGACATTGAAAAACTTCAGGCCATACCAGCGGGGCGGTTGCGCTTTTTGCCGCAAGGCCCACTTGTCGAAGTCGTTCTTGGAATCGCCGTAGGGGTTCAGTGGGTGGAGTTCGTCAATCACATCGTGGCGGTCCTCATAGCCTTTTTCTCCTAGGCCATAGGTTGCGGCGCTGGAGGCGTAGATAAACGGAATGCGGTGCTTCGCGCACAGCTCCCAAAGGGCTTTGCTGTAATCGAGGTTGAGCTCTTGGAAGATATCCCAGTCCTTCTCCGTGGTATCCGTGCGGGCGCCGATGTGGAAGATGGCGTCCACAAAGTAATACTGCTCCCACAACCAGCCTGGGAAGTCATTGCGGTGTATGCGTTGGGCATACTGCTTGCCCTGTAGATTGCGGTTTTTATCCTCCCGGCTGAAATCGTCGACCACGATGAGGTCTGTACGGCCTAGGTCGTTGAGGTGTCTTACCAAACAGCTCCCAATAAAGCCCGCCGCGCCTGTAACTACGATCATGTTTTTGCTGCAAAGGTAAGAGCTGTTTGGATGTTAACCTAGCATTTCGTAAGTGTTGAGACGAAAGTCCCCTTGGGTTTTACCGGTATTTCCCCGTACATTCATGCCAATTCGCAATGCAATTGAAATACAATGAGTTTGTGGTGTAAAATAACTTTGCTCATCGGGGGGCTTGTCTTATCGCTTGCTGCCCGAGCTCAGGAAGGCTGTAGTGGCAACCTGGGGGAAAATATTTTTGAGGAGGGGGACTTCAGTAGGGGCCCTGTTGGCATCGTACCGTCCGACCCTGGCATCGCCCCCGGCTATACCTATGACCCTACGCCGCCCCCGGGCGACGGCTTTTATATCCTTACCAGCGGGTTTGGAAGTTGGGATTGGTTCTTTGGGGGGTGGTTCAATGTAGCCTCTGACAACAGCGATGACCCCAACGGCTACATGATGGTGGTCAATGCAGACTTAGAACCCGGCGTTTTTTACGAACAAACGGTGGACGGCCTGTGTGCCAATACGCTCTATTATGGCTTTACGTTCACCACTGGCCCCAATACAACCTCGCTGACCCTGACCTTACGGAACAACGCGCCGGGCGGCATCGGCAATGACCTGGCCATTGACAATATCGCTTTCCGTGCTTGCGGGCCGGAAGCACTCATCTTGCCTAGGGAAGTAGAAAACATCTGCGAAGACGGGCAGCCGATACCGCTTACGGCTACTATTCTGGGGGATCAATTCCCCGACCCTGCTATTCAGTGGCAGCGCAGCCCCGATGGCGGCACGACTTGGGAGGATATACCCGGCGCTACCGGGCAGAGTATCATGCACACCCAATTGGCGGGTGGTTTTTACTACTACCGCTACCTGTTGGCCAACTCACCGGTCAATTTGGCGAACCCGAAGTGCTACATCATTTCCAACGTCAAAGTCGTTTTTGTGCAGCCCAAGTTTTACGAAATTGTGGACACCATATGTGATGGCGCGGACTATTTGTTTGGCGACCGGGCACTGACCCAAACCGGGGTTTATGTGGACTCGCTGACCTCCTCGCTGGGCTGCGATAGCATCGTGACCCTGCAGCTGACCCAAGTGCCAGACCCTGGTATCAGAGCAGATATAGAAGTCTCGGATACCCGCTGTGCGGACAGTCAGGATGGCGTGGTGCGTGTGGAGGGCTTGCAAAATGCAGCTTTCCCGGTCCGTCTTTCGTTGGATGATACCATGGCGGATGGCGTACCCGCGGTTTTTGAGGCCTTGCCAGCTGGGGCGTACACCTTATTTGTAGAAGACCGCCACCGGTGTCGACTTGAGCAGTTTGTTGAAGTGGGGGCGCCTCCCCCCTTGCTCATCGATGCGGGCGCAGACCAGACAGTGGAGCTAGGGGACCGGGTGGAGCTAAGGCCCAGCGTCAATCAGCCGCTTAGTAATTTTCAGTGGTTGCCTGCGGCGGATTATGAGTGCTTGGATTCGGATTGCCTGAGTGTGGCATTCTTTCCGCAGGCCTCGGGCACCTACTATTTGGAAGGGGGCAATGGTATCGATTGCCAAGCCAGGGATAGTTTGCGGGTAGAGGTGCTGGACGTCCGGCGGGTGTATATCCCCACCGCGTTTTCGCCCAACGACGATGGCCGGAATGATACCTTTACCCCTTATGTCCAATCCCCAAATGTCCAGGAAATCATTGCCTTCCGGGTATTTGACCGCTGGGGCGCGTTGGTGCACGAGCAGCGCAATTACCTGCCGGAAGGCATAACCGATGGCTGGGATGGCCGGCAGCAAGGGCGGGCAATGAAGGCAGGCGTTTACACCTATACCGTAGAAGTGCTTTTCTTGGATGGGGAGGTAGGCCGGTACGCTGGCGGTGTGCAATTGGTCAGATGACCACCATCAGGTCGGCGGGCAGCCAGCCTTCGGTAGTATCGCTCATGCGTACTTTGTACCAATTATTGAGCCGGTCGAGTATACGCACCACATCGCCTTTATAAACGGTTTGGACCTCTTGGCTTCCGCTTTCGGGCGCTGCGCGCAGGAGGCTTTCTTCGGCCATGACCACCGCTTCTTGGCGGAAAAACTCTTGCTGCGCCCGCCCGTAGGCAAAGCCGAACGGCAGTAGGCAGAGCAACAGCAGGACGATACCGCTGATAAAGCCCATTTTGCGTTGCTGCCGGTTTTTGCCAAATTGCCAGAGGGCCAGACCGGCCATTCCCATCCAAAGTATGATAAGGCCGATAATGCTCCACGCCCGCGTGCTCAGGCGTTCCTGCACGGACAGCCAGAGGGTGACCACGTCGGATTTCCGAATATTGACGACTGTTCCGGGAAGCTCGAGTTGAGCAAGGCGCAGGTTCTGCTGCAGTTGCTTATCCCGGGGCGCGAGGCGGAGGGCCCGTTTGTAATAGAGCACGGCGCGGGCGTAATCTTGGCTGCGGAAGTAGGTGTTGCCTAGATTGTGGTAGAGCGCTACCGACTCGTAGCCTTTTTGCACCAATTGCTCGTAACGGTCGATGGCTGTAGCGTAGTCTTGCTCGTGGTAGGCGTTATTGGCGGCTTGCAAAGTGGCCGTGGCAGAAGAAGGGGCAGCGGCCAGTGGCCAAGCGGCTAGTAAGCACAGTAAGCTAAACAGTACAGCTCTCATGTTTTACTCTGGTTTTGTGTTTTCATATTCTGGCGCGGGAGGCGCATCCGGCTGAGCGGTGGCGGCGGTCGTCGGGCGGCTTGGCGGGCGTAGTGGCGGCAGCGTCCGCTTTTTCTCCGGCGCGAATAAGTCTTCAATGTTGTACGGCCGGTATTGTTTTTCCCAACGGAAGCCTTCCAGCTTGAGGTTCTCGTGGTTGGTCTGCCCCATTGGTAGCATTTGCGCTTTGGGCTGCGTGAAGAATTTGATCTTTTCCACCTCGTTGTTGCCGAAGTACAGCATCATTTCACTGCAAATAGTCTTGTTGACGCCCACATAGGCATCGGCATCGTCTATGGCGTAGTACACGGATTCGGCATTGCCGTTCACCGCCATGCGCCTTAGCTCGTCCTCCCGGAAAAAGGCGGTGATGTGTTTGCCTTTGACTTGATTGTACATGATCTCATCCGGCGAATTGATGATAAAACCGTTGTTGCGCATGAAAATACGGTCGATCTTGCTGCTGTCCAAAAGAATATTCACGGTATCGGCGTAAAACTGCGAGGTGTCTGACCATACGATGGGCTCCCGGAAGAGCCGGAACATCGAGTCTACCGTGCTATAGGTCAGCGAATCGCAAATGGCTTGCATGTTGGACTTGTAGATGCGCACATCGTGGTAGGCGCGGACTTGCCGGGCGCTGTCGTTCTCCATGCTGTCCACCCGCAGGGACATGAGCGTGTCGGAGGCCATAAACAGCGAATCTTCGTCGACGATGGTGATGAGCATGGGGCGCCCCTGCCGGCCCCCGAAGGCTTTGAGGTAATCCGTCTTGCGGTTGTAGTCGGCGGTATCGCAAACGATGGTAAGCTCGGCTGAGGTGTCGCGCCAAATTACGTTGCCAGTAGCCACGCCCAGCCCCCTTTCCTCGCTGTAGTCGACTTGGTCGGCCACCAGAATTTGCGGTGGGTCGCTGATGCGGGAGCGGCCACGGGTGGAGTAGACTTCGTTTTTGGCATCATACTCAATGCGGTCGGCTTTGATGTTCTGCTTTTCATCTTGGTAGGTGGCGTTGCCAATCAGGGTGGTCTTGTCTTTTTGCTCCTCGTACAGGATGATATCCGCTTCGGCTTGCCGCTGGCCCTCTTCGAAGCGGGCGTTGCCTTTGAGGCTATAGATATCGGTATCGCCTTCGTAGCGGAT
>JAAAOU010000101.1 GCA_009908745.1 Bacteroidota bacterium | reverse complement strand
GCAAATTGGTATTACCATACAGTTGAGTGACCGGGGTATTGAGGCGCCCCGAGAATAAAAATAGAAAGGAGGTGCCTTGACTGGAGCCCAGTGCATGCTAATGGGCTGAGCGGACAACTTTTGACGGGCAATTTAATTTACTGTGCAAAACAACAACTTGCTATGACCGCTTACGCGAACTTTGACCACGAAGACTTTCCAATAGTCACGGTGCGTTTCACCGGCGCGGCAGCTGATGAGGCCAACTTTCAAGCCTACCTCGACGAGCTGCACCACGCCTACGAGCGGGCCACGCCTTTCGCCTACCTCTTCGACGCCACCGACGCTACGCTGCCCGGCTTTAAATACCAGAAAATGCAAGCCGATTGGCTGAAGGAAAACGAGGCTATGATGAAGGAATACTGCCGGGGCACCGCCTATGTTATTGCCAACCCTCTGGTGAGGACGGTGCTGAAAGGCATCTTCGCCCTGCAACAGCAGCCCGTACCGTATCATATCACGGGCTCAGTGGAGGAAGCCAAAGCTTGGTGCCACGACAAGGTACAGTAATGCCAACCGCCCGGCCGCCAAGCTGATAGCGGCCGAGCGGTCGTCGGGAAGCAGTTGTCAAGCCTCGCCAAAAGCCTCATTTACAATCCGCTCTTGCTGCTGATCGTGCACGGCTTTGTAACCGGTAGCCGTAGAGGCGCTGGAGCGGCGGGCGATGTGCTTGAGTTCCAAGTCGATATCGACCTCCTTATTGATGAAAATAGCGTTGATGTATTGCCAGGCTCCCATGTTGGAAGGCTCCTCCTGCACCCAGAAGGCCTCGGCGTTCGGGTAGCGCTTGATGATGGCTTGCAATTGCTTTGCAGGCAGCGGATACAGCTGCTCCAAACGTACAATGGCCACATCGTCGCGCTTGTCTTCCCGTTTCTTCGCCATCAGGTCGTAGTAAATCTTGCCGCTGCACAGGAGCAGGCGCTTGACTTTCTTGCCGCTACGCGGGCCGACTTCCGGGTCGTCCAGCACTTCTTGGAAACGGGTGCCAGATTCGAAGTCGGAAACATCAGAGACGCACTCCGGATGGCGCAGTAGGGATTTGGGCGACATCACGACCAATGGCTTGCGGAACGGCCGGGCCAATTGACGGCGCAGCAGGTGGAAGAAGTTAGCCGGCTTGGTCACGTTGGCGATCGTCATGTTAAACTCAGCACAGGCTTGCAAGAAGCGCTCAAGGCGGGCACTCGAGTGCTCCGGCCCTTGCCCTTCGTAACCGTGGGGCAGCAGCATGACCAAACCGCTCATCCGGCGCCACTTGCTTTCGGCAGCCGTGATATACTGGTCGACCATCGTCTGTGCGCCGTTGTAGAAATCTCCGAACTGCGCTTCCCACAACACCAGCGCATCTGGCGTGGCCATAGAGTAACCATATTCGAAACCCAACACCGCAAACTCCGACAAAAGAGAATTGTAGATGCGGAATTGGCCTTGGCCTTCCTTCAAGCCATCCAGCCGGTTGACGGGATCGAAAGTCTTGGCATCGTAGATCACAGAGTGCCGGTGGGAGAAGGTGCCCCGGCGTACATCCTGCCCGCTCATGCGCACATCTTTGCCCTCCATGAGGATACTGGCGTAGGCCATAAGTTCACCGAATGCCCAATCTAGTTTATTGTCATCCAGCAGTTTCTGTTTGCCCTTCTGCATCCGCTTGACTTTGCTCAGGGGGGTGAAGCCCTTAGGGTAATTCATCAAGTGCTCGATGATATGGTCGACACGATGGCGATCAATGCCAGTCTCGGGCGACTCCTCGAAGTCTTCTGGGTCGGCTGTTTTTTTAAGCTTACGCCAAGCTTGTTCCGGCTCTTGGTACTCGTAGGGCAGCGGGTTCTCCCTTACTTCGTCAAGGCGTTCTTGCAATTGCTTCCAGAAAGCCTCTTCCATTTCCTCCGCCAGTTCCTTATCCACATCACCGCGTTCCACCAGTTGCTGATTGTAAACTTCGCGGGGGTCCGGGTGGTTGTTGATGATCTTGTACATCTCCGGCTGGGTAAACTTGGGGTCGTCGCCCTCATTGTGGCCATGCTTGCGGTAGCACACCATATCTATAAAGACGTCGTTATTGAACTTTTGCCGGTATTCCACCGCAAATTGGGTGGCAAAGAGCACGGCTTCCGGATCATCGCCGTTGACGTGGAAGACGGGAGCTTGCACCACATTCGCTACGCCGGTGCTGTAGGTGGAAGAACGGGCGTCGTCAAAGTCGGTCGTAAACCCAATCTGATTGTTGATGACGAAGTGGATCGTCCCCCCCGTGTAATACCCCGGCAGTTTGCTCATCTGCACCGTTTCGTAAGCTACACCCTGGCCAGCCAGCGCGGCATCCCCGTGGATAAGTATAGGCAAAATCTGGTCGTAATCACTCTCGTAGAGAATATCCGCCTTAGCGCGGGAGAAGCCCTCCACGACAGGGTTGACCGATTCGAGGTGGGAAGGGTTGGGCACCAGCTTGAGGTGGACATTTTTGCCGCCCGGAGTCTCCACTTGGGAGGAAAAGCCAAGGTGGTATTTCACATCGCCATCGCCGAAGCTGAGATCAGGCACCGCCGTGCCTTCAAATTCGTTAAAAATTTGGGCGTAGGTTTTGCCCATGATATTGGCCAGCACGTTGAGGCGCCCCCGGTGGGCCATACCGATGATCACCTCTTTGACGCCCAGCTCCGAACCTTTGTCGATCATGCCATCAAGGGAGACAATCGTATTTTCGCCCCCCTCCAGGGAAAATCGCTTCTGACCAATGTACTTGGTGTGCAGGAAGCGCTCAAATACCACCGCACCGTTGAGTTTTTCGAGTATGCGCTTCTTTTGCTCGTTGCCAAAACCGTAGGCCTGATCCGGGTCCGCCCCTTCGATTTTAGCCCGTATCCAGCGGCGTTTCTCCCGGTCTTGAATGTGGTGGTACTCAATACCGATATTGCCGCAGTAGACCTTTCGCATACGGTCGATGATCTGCTGCAGGGTAGCGCGGCCTAGGTTGACTTCCCGGCCGGCTTCGAATTCCTTGCCTAAATCATCATCAGACAAGCCGAAGTCGTCCAGATTGAGGTTCGGTTGACGGTCGCGGCGCTGCCGAATCGGGTTGGTGGTAGACAGCAGGTGGCCCCGGTTGCGGAAAGCCTTGATCAAAGACAACACCTTAAATTCTTTATCAAGGGCCGTAGCGCTTACTTGAGCTGCTGCGCCGTTGCTGTGCCCGTTGGCACTGTCTTTGGAAAAATCAAACCCTTTGAAAAAAGCGCGCCAGCTTTCTTCTACCTTGGACGGGTCCTGCTGATATTGCTCGTACATCGATTCTATGAAAGAAGGATGGGCGTTGGCTATAAATGAGTAGTCATTCATCGCTGCTATGTTAATTTCGTTCGTTGTGGGCTAAGGGGAGTCCCCCCTTAAAATTTCCCCCCAAATAAATAGGGGTTTTATATAAAAGCAAGCCAAAGGCGCATTAATTGCCCTTGACTTGCTTATTATTCTATTTTATACGCACTGTAGGGACAAAAAGTTGCCCGCCACACTTCATGGTTTAATTATAGCCCGTACCGAAAATCACGCCCCGCGCACCGCATTGTGATTTGGCAAAACCACCGACGCCAAAAGTCACTTCCAGGTAGAACCCTACCCGGAAGGGGCGCGTCTCCTCGTAGTTGTCGTAAGACGTATAAAACGTTGGGTAATTCTCCATTTGGCCTTGCTCGGAAATCAAGTCGGTAAAAGCGTATTCGGCACGCAGGCCGGTCTTCACCACTAGCACCCGGTTGGAAGTCACGAAACCGCCGACCCCGAAGCAGCCGGAGAAGTACTGATCGGTATAGTTTTCTTCCACATCCGCCCAGTCGGTCCCTAGCGACTGTTGGGCGCCGCCCACGTAGGTTGCTTTGCCGCCCAACTCTGCGAAAGCGCCGTTGTCGCGGTAAAAGCGGTACAGCAGGTAGGCATCTAGGCTCTCCCATTCCATATTGACTGTCTGCGAGCCATCACCACCGCCCCGATACGTCATCGAGTGGCTGTATTTTGCGGACAGCAGCTCAAAGTTCAAGCCGTGGTAAGGGCCGAAATTGAGCACAGCGGCCCCGCCCAAAGAAGTAGCAAAGCCCAGGGAGCTGTCGTGGTCCGGGTCGCTGTTAATATTCGCGTTGGCCAAGCCAGTCATCCCCATCATGCCCTTGGGGCCTATTTCCAGCCAAACCTGTGCTTTTACAGCAATCATGGGCAGCAGTGCCAGCCCTAATGCGAGTAACAAACTCTTTCTCATAGTCAAGCAATTCTATTTTTCTTCTTAATTGATTTAGTGTTTTCTCATTTCAGAAACGGCGCATTAAGATACTACAATCATCCGGATTATATAGCTGACGTGCTCCTTTGTTTGCGGCATTGCTGTCTGCCCTACCCTTTCCACTCCGAACAGGACAAAAAACAGCATGG
>JAAAOU010000221.1 GCA_009908745.1 Bacteroidota bacterium | reverse complement strand
GAAAAAAAAGAGCGTTGAGCGCAAAATGAAAGCTCAGGGTTTAGGCTTTGTAGAGCACAGCAACATTGCAACAGCTAAAGTAGGGCGATTCTGGCAGACCGGGAAATATTATTGCCTTTTTTTCGTCTTGTGCCATTAAGTATAGCGCGAGGGGCAAGCTTGGGGTGTAGGTGTATCAAGCTTTTGCGGGAAATACCCTGGTTCAAAGGTGGTGGTTATAAAGGCGGCTATCAGCGTCAAAGAAATGGGGACACTGCTCCGACTGATCACAATGATCCGACTGATCTTGGCACCCACTTCGTGGATGCGCTAAGCTGACGTGCTTGCCGTGCAGACCGGCGTCTGCACAGATCAGTACAATCAGCCCAATCAGTGCCATCAGTGTTACTATACCCCGGGCGGCTAAAGCCGCCGGTACTGCATGCACCATCCACCGCGTAGTGAGGGGCATTTAGGACCCTGACCAATTTTGCTTCTTCAATAAATTACGCTGGCAAGCGCGGCGTGAGGTTAGCCCCTAACGAAGCAAAGCTTATCAGGGTCTTGTGGACACCAATTACACCAATACGCTAGGCAGGCGCTACGTGAGGTTAGCCACTAATTACACGAAGGGGCACGAAGACCGTTTTGGCTAGGCCAAAACTCGCACACGGCACGCTCGCATTCGTGCCCGCAGGGCTCCGACAAGCGCTGCTTCGTCCGAGAAAATTCGTGCCCTTAGGGCCCTGACAAGCGCAGCTTCGTCAGGGGCATTCGTGGCTACAAAAACGGGCGCCGTGCCCCTTTCATCGCCAACAGTATAGGAACACTGATCCGACTGATCGCAATGATACAACTGATCTTGGCACCCACTTCGTGGCTGCGCTAAGCGGACGTGCTCGCCGTGCAGACCGAAGCGTCTGCACAGATCAGTACAATCCCCCCGATCCGTGCCATCAGTGTTACTATACCCAGGCGGCTAAAGCTACGGTACGACATCCATCAAAGCACATACTTCATCTCCCCATCCACCATAGTCCGCAGGACGCGGGCCTCCAATATCTCCTCATCCGTGCAAGTCAGCAAGTCATGAGAAAGCACCACGATATCCGCCGCTTTGCCCACTTCGAGTGAGCCTTTAAAATCCTCCTCAAAGCCCGCGTAGGCATTACCCAAGGTGTAGGAATAGACCGCCTCCTCACGGGTCATGCGCTGCTCCGGGAAGAACTCAAAGCCCGAATCCGCCCGCTTGCGCGTCACCGAGGCGTAGAAGCAAGCCAGCGGATCGACATCCTCCACCGGGGCATCGGTGCCGTTGGCGATGATGACGCCGTTGTCCAACAAGGAACGCCAGGGGTAAGCGCCCAGCCGGGAGCGCTGCTTCCCGAGCCGTTTTTCAACAAAAGGCGCGTCGGAAGTGCAGTGGATGCCCTGCATGGAGGCAATGACGC
This sequence comes from Bacteroidota bacterium, assembly GCA_009908745.1. GTDB lineage: Bacteria > Bacteroidota > Bacteroidia > Chitinophagales > Saprospiraceae > Phaeodactylibacter. Next base: position 3,052 of record JAAAOU010000221.1, on the reverse strand, counting down.
CTAATTCCCGGAAACGGGGAATATCTGCGGTATCCAAGTGCTGCGCATGCTCGATGCGCCAGCGCAGGTTCTCTTGCTCCGGGTTGTTCTTGAACTGCTCTTCGTAAATATTCAGCACCACCCGGTTAGCCCGGTCGCCAATGGCGTGCACGCACATTTGCATGCCATTATCCATAGCCAGCTTGGCAATATTTTTGACCTCGGGAATGGGCGTAGTATTCTGACCGGTGAAGCCCTTTTTGTCATTGTAGGCCCGCAGCAGCCAAGCACCAAACGCGCCCAAAGCACCGTCTACTTCCGACTTGATAGCTCGGCTGGTGAAGAAGTGGTTGCCCACATCGATTTTGGGGTAGCCGTCGAGGCTGTCCTTCATGCGGTCGTAGCTGTGGCGCACCATCGCCCACAAGCGCAGATCGAGCTCGCCGTCTTTGGCCATTTGCTCGTAGCGCCGCAGCTCGTAGAATTTGGAGCCCGCATCCTGAAAGGAAGTAATCCCTTTTTTCAGGCACTCCTCCTCCGCCAACTCAATGGCACGGTACCACTCTTTCGCTTTGGCTTCCTCCGACAAACCCGCCGCGTATTCATCGTAGGCTTGTGTGATCAAGTTCATCGCCCGCTCTTCAAATACGCCAATGGCCTTGCCGCGGGAGTCGCGCACAATCTCCCCGCCGCTTGGGTCCGGTGTCTCCACGCTCAACCCGGCCAGTTCCATGGCTTTAGCATTCGCAAATAGCGAGTGGCCGCTGGCGTGACGCAGCATCACCGGATTGTCGGGCGATACCGCACTGAGCTCGTCGTGGAAAGGATACCCCAGCACCGTGCGCTCGGGTGCAGTGGTCCATTTTTCCTGGTGCCAGCCCCGGCCTAGAATCCAAGTGCCCGGCTCGGCTTTTTCGGCAGCATCAGCCACCATCTGCACGATTTCGGCCCAGCTTTTCGCATTCAGAAAATTCAGGCGGATAAGGCTGTAGCCCAAACCGGAGAAGTGCCCGTGCCCTTCGATGAAGCCCGGCATAGCGAAATGCCCCTCCAAGTCGACCAACGCCGTGCTGTCGCCTTTCCAAGCCATAACCTCCTGCTCACTGCCTACTGCTTGTATGCGGCCGTCGCTTATGGCCAGTGCTTCCACCCGCGGTTGCAGACTATCGAGGGTGTAAAAATCGCCGTTGTAGAGAATGGTATCTGCTTGTTGCGCACTATCTTCAGCGGGCTGGCAAGACTGTAGCGCCAAACCGAACCATAACGCCCAGCATAGTATTGAATACCTCATGTGAATTGCCTTTTTGGCAAAGGTACAAACTCGGCCGCAATCGGCAGATACCGCTGAATTCCATACATTAGCAAAAAAAGCCGCCATGAATGAAGTCAAACTACGCATATTCGGCAAAGTGCAGGGCGTTTTCTTCCGCGCTTCCACCCAAGAAAAAGCCCGTGAGCTCGGCCTGAAGGGCTGGGTGAAAAACGAAGCGGACGGCAGTGTGACCGCCGTGGCACAGGGAGATGCCGAAGCGGTCAAAACACTGGTCAAATGGTGCCACGATGGCCCGGCACAGGCGAAAGTCAGCCGGGTGGAAATAGAGGCGCACCGGGGCGGCTCATTTGATGACTTTTCAATCGTTCACTAAATCATGTCAGGGAAAGTGCCCATTTAAAAATCCAGTGCCCTAGAGATCAGCCCGGCGGGAACAGCATGGGCATAAACTGCAAGCCTAAGGCCACAACTAGCATCAGCAGGTGGATCACTTCCGCCATACGGGATGGCATGCGGACGAAATTGAAGGATAGCAAAATACCGGCCGGTACCGCTACAACCAGCCAGTGGTCCAGCTGTACGCCCGATTGCAACAGTATGGTGGCTGCCGAAACGAATAGCCCCCAGTAAATCACGCTTATTTTGCGCTGTACATCCATACCCTGCTTCAGCAAGTAGGAACGGTGGCTGAACAGAACCACCAACAACAGGACGGCCATAATGCCTAGGCTGCGGTAAACGAGCGGGGCCGCAGTAGGCACGAAGTCCAAAAACTGAAAGCCGCCCCGGAGCGTCTCTAAGAACCAAGGCAGTTGGTCATACCAAAAGTAGTAGGTCCCCAATAAGAAGTACGGCACCAAACCGCCGATAATCACCATAAGCCGTTCCCGGATGCGGAATGGCCGGAATATCCCCAGCCCGGCGAACCCAAACAGCACAAACAAGGCGAAGGAAGGGTAGAATAGACTGGCGATGCCAACCCAAAAGCCAATGTTGAAAACACGCCCCGCCACCTTGGTACGTTTATGGGTGCCGTAGATTTCCCCAAGTACCACTATCAAGAAGGTATTGGCCATCAAGACGGGCGAGAGATTGTGGAATGCCGGCAACAAACTGCATACAAACACATAAAACAAGCCGGGAAACAAACTGACCTTCGATGCCAGGCGGTGCTCCGCTATCAGCACGTTCAGGTAAAATCCCTGTATCAATAGCAAGACCATCGCGGCGATGCTTGCCCGCTGCCCGTTGGCGCCAATCCATTGGTATACCCACTCGGCAAAAATACCAGCCCCGCGCGGCTCTATCTCCAAAGGGATGACAAAAGCCGAACTGCGCAGCAAGGCGATGTAAAACACCAGCAGGATGCTTGCGAAAAGTTGGTTGGTTCGGAATAGCGTTAACACAAGTGCTTAGGCTTTGCTCATGCCCAAATGTACCAAAAAAATGACCTTATTCCCTCGCCGCATAGGAAATTGAAAGCGGGAAAAGCGGCGCAACCGCGCCCAAAAGCATCAACCACACGAACACCCACCCTCTAATGAACTGATAATCAACAACCTAGGCATAAGGCTTTATTTTTTTCAAAAAAAGACGGGAAAAATGTGTGGAAAACAGCCCCCGTCCTACTCTTAGTACACGAAAACCAAAAGGAAAAAACCTAAACCCCAATTGATTATCCAGACCCTGTACAATCCCAAATTCCCAAATCGTTTGACCCCAATTAACCCTGCGCGCTGTCTTTATTTTGGAATTGTTGTCTAGACACTTAATAGCTCTAGCTTCCCCGCCCGGTAGGCC
>JAAAOU010000227.1 GCA_009908745.1 Bacteroidota bacterium | reverse complement strand
CACTAATGACACGAAGGGGCACGAAGGACATACACGACATACCGTGTATACGGGTACACGCAACGCTTGCATTCGTGACCATTCGTGACCTTCGTGGCTAACCCTGATATCCCTCTGAGCGGCTGTTTTTTTTTGCCACCAATTACACGAAGGGGCATACACGGCAGGCTGTGTCTACAGGTACATACCAAGGAATCGCAAAACAAAAACTTCGCCTATTCTGAGTAATTTATTATTACGCAACCCCTTAGATATAGTACAGATCACGACGCAGAGCAGCCAAGCTCAAACAATCTCCTCCATACCTGTTGCTCAAACGGAGGTCGGCAGGTCTAAAACTCATAAGCCAGCTCCAACGCCAAAAAGAGGATAGAAGGTTCAAACTCCTTAGTTATCGCTATTGGATAATCTGAAATGGTACATGTATCAACCCCCTCCGATCAAGAACCACTGACAAATAATACTGCCCAGCAGGCCAATCCGCAACGGTTACCCGGTAATGATCAGGCGCTTGCGCAAAGGCCTTGCTATACATTTGCTGCCCCACGCTATTGTGTATGAATAGCTGCGCGGGTTGAGATTGAGCGGCACGAAAATCTATGTCTACTATGTCCACAGCCGGGGAGGGGAAAAGGAATACACGGGGGGAATCGGCTAAATCGGCCTCCGTAGCGTTGACAACTACTGCTTCTACATTATCGCAGTACTCGTCGCTCCCTGCATCGTTGGAGGCTTCAAGGCATACTTCAAAGAAGCCAGCGGATTCATAGCTATGCGTTGGATCCTGATCATCGCTCGTGTTGCCATCCCCAAAGTCCCACTCCCAATCTGTGGGCTCATTCGTTGATTCATCTTCAAACCTGAAAGCATTATCAGAAAGCCTATCCACGTCAAAATCGGCCCCGGGTGGCAGTACCACTTCAATGTCCTCACAGTGGGTGTCATCACCGTTTTCGTTTTCTACCGTCAGGCAAACTTCATATTCCCCTGCCTCTTCGTAAGTGTGATCCGGGTCTTGGTCGGAGCTGTCGTTGCCATCCCCGAAATCCCAGTCCCACTCATCGGGGTCTCCCGAAGACTCGTCCGTGAACTCAAACTCCCCGGGGTCTTCTTCGTCATAATCGAAGTCTGCGGTAGGAGCGTACTGGGCCGCAGCGGTGGAAGTTAGACTGATAAATAACAATAAGAGTTGAATGCTTTTCATACAGAAAGTGCTTTTTTCAGTATCAAATATACAAAATAATTCACCGCCCCACTTCATTCTGCACCTCCCCCATCAAAAAGCCGCGCACATTTTCTACGGTTATATCCAGCAGCCACTGCCGGGAAGCTTGTGTGGCCCAGGCCATGTGCGGCGTGATCAGGCAATTCGGCGCGGTGGTGAGCACATTGCCGCCGGAAAGGGGCTGCTGAGCTTATCAGACAATAAGCCTTATTGCTTTATCCTTAATTTATTTTTAGACAATACAGCGAAGGCGTCGGCAATATCATCTTCATGGTTTTCGATGGTTTCTACCACCATCCTTATTTTATCGTCTATTTTGACTCCACTCAATCTCAGTAAGAGAATACCGTTATTAGGCTTCTTCAGTCTATAGGTCAGTTCCCCAAAGTCTTTATCTTCAGTTAGGAGCGTCAATCCTTTATCGTTAGCCATTTTCAAAACTTGATTATCATCGATGCCTGCTGTAGATTCCACAATGGCCTCTACCTTATACCCTGATTCTCTTAAAGACTCAATGATTCGGAAATCAACACTTTCGTCAGCAATCCACCCCATAGCATTTCACCGTTTAGGACGCGATAGAGTAAACCAACACATTTTTCACAGCTTCCGACGCGTAAGCCAAACAAGCATAAACATCCTCTTTGGTAATCCTCGGATAGGCACGAAGCAAGTCCTCTACGGTCTCCCCTGCCGCCATTTTATCGAGTAACAAGTCAACCGGGACTCTGGTGTCTTTTATAACCGGTTTACCGTACATTACCTCTGGCTTTGATTCGATACGTTCTTTCCAGTCCATGATGATCTGATGTTTTTTGTGATAACGTTTTACTTCCGCAATTCATTCAAGCAGTGACAAAATAATTCACCGCCCCACTTCATTCTGCAACTCCGCCATCAAAAAGCCGCGCACATTCTCCACCGTAATATCCAGCAGCCGCTGCCGGGAAGCTTGTGTGGCCCAGGCCATGTGCGGCGTGATCAGGCAATTCGGCGCGGTGGTGAGCACATTGCCGTCGGAAGGGGGCTCTACGCTAAGCACATCCAGCCCCGCACCTGCCAACTGCCCCTGTTGCAACGCCCGCTGCAGCGCTTGCTCGTCGACCAGGCCGCCACGGCCCGTATTGATCAAATAGGCAGAAGGCTTCATCCGCTTTAGCATTTCGGCATTGACGATCTCGCGGTTCTCATCACTTAACGGGGCGTGCAGGGAGACCACATCGCTTTGCGCAAAAAGCGTGGGCAAATCCACAAAGCGGACTCCCGGCCGGGCATCGCGCTCCGGGTGCTTATGGGTAGCCAGCACCTTCATGCCAAATGCCTGCGCCAGCTCCGCTACCCGCTGGCCGATGCGACCGAAACCATAGATGCCAAAGGTTTTCCCCGCTAACTCCGGGATGGCATACAAGGTATAGGAGAAATCGTCGGACCGCCGCCACTCCCCAGCCTGCACGCTAATGTGGTGGGCGTGCACCTGATTGGCCAATGCCAAGAGTAAGGCAAACACATGCTGCGCCACCGAGTCCGTGCTGTAGCCTACGGCGTTGCAGACGAGAATACCGCACTCGCGGGCTGCTTCCAAGTCGATGTTGTTGTAGCCCGTGGCCGTCACGCAGATACACTGTAGGTTGGGCAATTGGCGGAGCACCTCCTCGTTCAGCACCACTTTATTAACTAGTAGAATGTCGGCAAACTCGGCGCGCTCCACGACCTGTTTCGGTGGGGTATAATCGTAAACGTCCAATCGGCCCAGCCGCTGTAGGGGTTGCCAGCTCAGGTCGCCGGGGTTCATAGCGCGGCCATCCAATACGGTAATTTGCATGTCTAGCGTTTTGCTTGTGGGGGAAAATAATCATTTCACCAGACATGCTATATTGGGCTACTCGCGCGCTACATGATTTTTACCGCCACCCCAGAAATAATCAAATAACAAAACTGAATATACCGATAAATAAGTAGACAAGCATTATTGAAACAGCTTTGGTCGTACTAACCTCCTGTCAATTGTGCTGTCAGTGTGCGCAGTTTACTTTCCTCGTCTGCGCTGAGCGGGATATCAGCCAGCAGCCCTTCCCGCACGTGTGCGAGCAGTTTGTCGCTGTCGCCTTCTGCGGCGATATCGAGCAATTCCTGCACGGTTCCCTCTGGCAGCTCGGTGAAGTCTGCTAATTTTGCAGCAGACCAGTCGGGAAAATGAACAGCGGTTTTAAGCAGGTTGAAAACACGGTTTTTGTACACGCCTTTGTCCAGGCCTTTCTCCAAGCCTTCCTCGCGGCCCATTTCCAATAATTGTTCTAAAGTACTCATCACATTCGGTTTGGTAGTGAATTCGGTGTTTTCCAGCTGCTCCAAGAATTTTTTGGGCGAGCGCTCGACCACGCCCAAGATGTAGGTTACGACGGAAAGCACCTGATCGCTGTCTTTTGCCCCCTCAAAGATAACCTCAATATACTCAAGGATCAAGTCTGGCTTGTGCCGCAGCGCCATCGACAGCACAGTGGAGCGGAAGTAGCTCATGTCTAGCTTCAGCAGCTCCTCCGGCGGCAGGCGGTGCGCATCCTCGTACAGAAAACGGAATTCGGGCAGGAAGGGTTCCAACGCCCCATAGGCGGCATGGTTTTCAAACAGCTGCCGCAGGGTTTTGGGCTGCCACTCCGCCTTGCCGTTGTAAAACAGCAGGGGCAGCACGGGCTCCAAGGGGTGCTTTTTCGATTTCAGCTGCTCGCGCAGGAGCAGGAAGATGTAGAGCCCGATTTGGATGGCCACGTGCTCTTCTGCCTCTGACTTGTGCTCGAATAAGAGGCAAAAGTGGAAATGCTGCCCGCTATCGCCTTTCAGTTTACAGCGGTAGACAACATCGGCGCTGAACAGCTTCAGGTTGGGGCGCAGGGCTTCTGCGTTTTGCGGCTGCAGCGTATCTAGGTCAGCGAGGGCGGCAATATCCGGATAGAACTGCTGCAGGTAGGCTTTGGCGACTTCCGGGTCGCTCATGGCCGACTTGAAGAAACGGTCGTCGGGCTGGTGTACTTCAGGTTTCCGGGGCATAGGCGGGGTATATTTGCCCTGCAATTTAACAATTTATGTTTAATTAAAAAAACTTAAAACAAAAGATGGGTTGGCCCGAGGAAAACAAGTCAACTGGGGGGATAACACAGGGAAAGCATTGCCGGGCTAAGCGCCCGCCAGCTGCTGCGCCAGCCCCTGCAGCTTCTCCGCTTCTTCTGCGCTGAGCGGGATATCAGCGAGCAGCCCTTCCCGCACGTG
>JAAAOU010000280.1 GCA_009908745.1 Bacteroidota bacterium | reverse complement strand
TTCCAACTTTCCGAACCCTCCAACTTTCCCAACCTTTCAACCTTATACTCAATACCCCCGAGCAGGCACCAACACATACCCATTCAGCGCATACGCCCCAAAATCATCGTAGCGAATTTGCAAGTACCCGCTGCGCCCCCAGCGGCTGCCCCAGCTACTCATCACCTCGAAGGCCTGCTCGGCTTCGTCGTACCCCACCACGACCAAGGGAAACGTTTTATCCGCATTTTCCGGCGGGTACCAGGTCGTCGTGCGCAGCATCTGCGGCAAATCTGCGCTAGCCTTGAGCTCAATAAGCACCGGGTTGCCGCGCATCAGCGCCTTTTTGGTGTCAAACACGCGCTGCCGGGCTTTCGTCGTCTTGCGGAAGATGTGCAGGTAATTGCTAATGCCATATTTCTCCGTGGCGTACACCGCATTGGGGATCTGCCGGGCTTCGTAGGGCATGATGGCGGCGCTCACCGTGCCTACTTTGGCGAGAAACTGGCAGGCCTCCTGCAGGTTGACGGCCCGGTTAGAATTTTCTAGGCTCAGCTGTATATAGTCCGGACTGAGATTGTCCTTGTAGTTGTTTTCAAGGTTGACGTAGAACTCCAAGCAGGTGGCCAGCGCATAGCTCAAGTCCGAGCCCGACGGGCCGATTTTGCGGACTGGCATCATGTAAGGCTTGACGCTCTGCTGTTTCATCTTGTCGCGCGGGTCGATTGCCACACCCGGAATGGTAGGCATCAACAGGTCGATCATTTCTGCATTCGTGACCCCAAAAGGGGCGTCATCTTTTGTTACAACCTGGGCGTTGAGGGCGAAAGTGCAGAGCAAAAATGCGGGAAGGAGGAAGTATCTCATGATTTTGTACATCGTTTTTGGTGAATGCTTTGGCAATTGATCTCGCAACTTTGAACAGAACGTTAATCCCCACCCATTTCTTACTTCCGCTCCGATAAAAAACTGGCCCCGGCCGCACCATAGCCACGCTCATATCGTTACTTTTAAAGAAGCGAAGAACCACAATATCAAAACCAAATTCATGAAAATCGCCAAACGCATACTCATCGCCCTGCTCATGCTCATCGTCCTGCTCGTCGGTGTAGCCGCAGCTATCCCTTACTTTTTCAAAGACGAGATCGTCGCCATGGCCCGCGAAGAAGCCAACAAATCGGTCAACGCTGAGGTTGATTTTGCGGATGTAGAGCTCTCCCTGCTGCGCAGCTTCCCCAATTTCAGTTTGCGTATCGACAGCTTCTCCATCGTCGGAAAAGAACAGTTTGCCGGTGTGCCCCTGGCCAAAGGGGAATACGCCAGCTTCACCCTCGACTTGATGTCTGTGATCCGCGCTGAAGAGCCAGTCGCCATCAAATCCGTCCACCTGGAAAAACCCATGTTGGAGATCTATGTGACTGAAAACGGCACCGCCAACTACGACATCGCCTTACCCAGCGAAGCAGAAACACCGGATACGCCCGAGGAGCCCGCAGACTACAGCGGCTTGGTGATACAACTGCAGGAATACAGCATCAGCGGCGGGCATTTGCTCTACGACGACCGCAGCGTAGATGTATTGTTGGATATGGCCGGCATCGAACATAGCGGCACCGGCAATTTCACCATCGACATTTACGACCTTGATACCAAAACTACCGTTGAGCAAATCAGCGTAGAGCAAGGCGGTATTGCCTACCTAGACGAGGCAAAAGCCGAATTGGACGCCATTTTCAATATCGACCAGCCCAACAGCAAGTACAAGCTCAAAGACAACATCCTAACGGTCAACGCCCTGCAGCTCAATGCCGATGGTTTTGTGCAGCTAGAAGGCGACGACATCAACATGGAGTTGGCATTCACCAGCCCGCAGAATGACTTCAAAAACCTGCTCTCGCTCATACCCAATGCCTACATCGAGGGCTACGAGGCGGTCCAGGCTGATGGCAGCTTTACGCTCGACGGCTCGGTCAGCGGCACTTACCGCAGCGAGCCCGAGACCTACCCGGCTTTTCAGATCAACACCACCGTCAGCGACGCGAATGTACAGTACCCGGACTTGCCGCTGGGCATCAACGACATCAACGCACAAGGGGCCGTCAACAGCCCGTCGAGCGATTTCAACGATATTGTGGTGGACGTCGGCCGTTTCAGCATGAATCTGGGCGGCAACCCCTTCACCGCCAGCTTCAACCTGAAGACCCCCATCAGCGACCCGGATATGAAAGCGGTGGCGCAGGGCAAGATCGACCTTTCCCAGCTCAGCCGGGCCTTTCCTATGGAGGGTGTAGAAACCCTAAGCGGCATCATCAACGCTGACCTGTCGGTAGATACCCGTCTGTCCACCATCGAGCAAGAGCGTTACGAAGAGGTAGAAATGGCAGGTGAGCTACAAGTACAAAATATCGCCTACGCCAGCGAAGGCCTGCCGCCTGTCAACATCCGGGAAGCTCAGATGCGTTTCTCCCCGCAGTTTGTGGAGGTCGGCAACTTCGAGGCCCAACTTGGCAAGAGCGATTTGCAAGCGCAGGGCCGTATCGACAACTTGCTTGCCTATTTCTCACCGGAAAAAACCATGACGGGGCAGCTAACCGCCCGTTCCAACTACTTTCTGGCGGACGAGTGGATACCCGAGGAGGAGACTGCAGCCAGCCCAGCCGTTACGGTAGGCTCTACGGAAAACGAAACCGCAACCGAAGAAATGGAAGTATTCGACCGCTTTGACTTCATCATCGATGCGGAAGCTAAGGAAATTGTCTACAGGGACTATACGGTGAAGAACAGCATAGCCCGCGGGCACCTCAAGCCCAACCGCTTGCAGGTCGGTGCCATCGGGGCAGAGATCGGCAGCAGCGACTTTAGCGGCAGCGGTCTGATTACCGGCATGTTCGACTACCTGTTTGAGGGGGGCGTGCTGGGCGGTACGCTGGAATTTAGCTCCGACAATCTCAACCTGAATGAGCTGATGCCGGCCTACGAAGAAAGCGAAACCAGCACAGCAAGCGAAGAAGAAGCCTACAGCGTCATACCGGTACCGCCAAACATCAACATGGATATGGTGGCCAATGTGGGCCGGCTGGTCTATACCAACATGATACTGGAAAATATGCAGGGCCACATGGTGGTTGCTGACGAGGCCATTGTGCTCGACAACGTCACCGCGGATGGATTAGGCGGCCGTATGGGCATGAGCGGCAGTTACGACACCAGCGTGCCGGAGGAACCAAACTTCACGTTCAAATACGACCTGAGCAGCCTGGATTTCCAGCAGGCCTTCAACACCTTTAATACGTTTGAGCAATTTGCGCCCATCGGCAAGTACATCAAGGGGCAATTCAACAGCACTCTGCTGATGGAGGGGCAACTGGGCCAAGACCTCTACCCCAAGCTCAATACCCTCACTGCCGAAGGCTTTTTGCAGACCCTGGACGCTGTGATCCAGAACTTCAAACCCGCCCAGGCTATTGGCAACAAATTGAACATTCAGGAGCTACAGCGCAACATCAACATCGACAATACCAAGAATTGGTTTACGATCGAAAACGGTACGCTGCAACTGGAAGAATACGATGCACAGGTGGAGGGTATCGACATGAAAATCGGCGGCTCTTACAGCCTGACCGAGTTCCTCGACCTCGATATCAAAGCGAAAGTGCCCCGCGAGCTGCTGGAGTCTAACCAAGTCGGCGCGGCGGCCAGCGCGGCCCTCGGCAATTTGCAGAAGCAGGCTTCCAATTTGGGTTTCAACTTCGCGCAGGGGGACTACATCGATGTGCTGATCAACCTGACCGGCGGTATCAATGACCCCAAAGTGGGCCTGAAACTGCTTGGCATGAGCGGGTCCGATGGACAGTCGGTGACCGAAAGTGCTAAAGCACAGGCGGAGGCTGCCGTAAAGCAAGAAATAGATGAGGCGAAGGATAGGGTAGAAAAACAAGCGCAACAAGCGATCGACTCTGCCAAGGCTGCGGCTGAAGAGAGGGCCAAGCAAGCCGCTGAAGACTTGAAAGACAAAGCCAAGGATGCCGTTAAAGAGAAGGTGGGGGAAGCCGTTGATTCTACGGCTAAGAAGAAAGTCGACGAAGTGCTCGATAAGGCGGAGGAAAAGACCAAAAAGGAGATTGAGGACAAGCTGAAGAAGTTCAACCCGTTTAAAAAGAAGAAAAAGGGGGATGGGAATTGATTAGCGGGCCGCTGATTACATGGAGGGGCATACATACATGTACACGCCAACGCTCGCATTCGTCTCTCTTCGCGCCCTTCGTGGCTAATCCTACTATAGCCGCACAGCGGCTGTTTTTTGTAGCCACCAATGACACGAAGGGGCACGAAGGGCATACACGTCGTACCGTGTATACGGGTACACGCCACCGCTCGCATTCGTGCCCACAGGGTCCCGGCAAGCTTTGCTTCGTCGGTGGGCCCTTCGCGCCCTTCGTGGCTAATCCTACTATAGCCGCTAAGCGGCTGTTTTTTTGTAGCCACCAATGACACGAAGGGGCACGAAGGACAT